>RFHX01000094.1 GCA_003695725.1 Candidatus Schekmanbacteria bacterium | reverse complement strand
GAATCCTCTATTCCACTTGTTTGGCACAAGGATTGTTTGCCCTACTCTGATTAACCGAGGATTTCTGATATTGTTTGCTTCTGCAATCACTCCTATAGGCACACCAAAATTGCGGGAGATGAGATAAAGCGAATCACCGGGACGAACCTTATATTTATTCCATGCAAGACTATATGAATCTTTGGCTTTTGCGAAAGCTTTTTTGAATGCTAAAGCCCTTCCTTTTGGAATTCTTATTGTGTATTCTTTTAGAGGTGGGGTTGCCCAATATCGGATTTCCGGATTTAGTTTTTTTATTTCCTCTTTGGTTGTATTTGCGCATTTAGCAATGGTATCCAAATCGACTGAACGGTCGATTGTTACTTTCTCAAAAGAGATGGGTTTTTCATAATCAACATTCAAACCATAATGAGATGGATTTTTTGCAACTATTACCGATGCTAAAAAAGCAGGAATATAATTCATTGTTTCCCTTGGAAGTCGAAGCTTCCAAAAATTTTTCGTTCTTTGATAGGTAATTGCTCTTTTGACTCTTCCTTCGCCGGCATTATATCCTGCAAGAGCAAGATACCATGAACCAAGTTCTTCTTTTAGAAATTTTAAATATTTAGCGGCGCTTCTTGTTGCTTTTTCAAAGTCTCTTCTTTCATCAACCCACCAAGTAATATGAAGTCCATATTTGCGTGCCGTACCCGGGATAAACTGCCACAAGCCCGCAGCCCTTGCTCTCGAATAAGCGCTTGTTTTGAAAGCACTTTCGATTATTGGAAGATAGGTAAGGTCAAGAGGTAAGCCTTCTTCTTTAAAAATTTTCCTCAAAATTGGCATATAAGCCCCTGAACGGCCAAGCCATGTTTCAAATTTTTCCTTATTTTCTACTGTATAGTATTCTATATATCTAATGACCTTATCATTTACTTCAATGGGAATATCGAATTTTAGTTCTCTGAGATCTAAAAGGACTTTCTCTTTTATCGTTCGTTCCTCTTCAGGCTTTGCCTTGATTTTTGCGAGCAATATTTCTTCTCTCGTTCTAATATCAGAGTCTTCATTCTGTTCAAGCTTATCAAGAATATCGAGAGAAAGTTCATTATAAAAATTATTGACTTCTTCAGGATATTTTTCCCTTACAGGTGAGTTATGAAGCAATTCCAATGCATTTTCGAATTCTTCTTCAGCCAAATCCCATTTGCCTTGCTCTGCATAGTCAAGACCTTTGCTGTAAAATTGTTCTGCAGTTATAAAAAGACTTTCTAATTCTTTGGGAAGGCTTTCTTTTTCTTCTTTCAATGGCTCGTTATCATATTCAATACTATTTTCTGGGACATCGATAGACGATTCTGTTTTTGCTATTTCTTTTTTTTCCTCGATGGATGCTGTCTTTTTTTCAGTTGTATTTTCTTTTTTGGGGGGATTGATTTGTTCTTCAGGTTGATAGGTAACTCCTGAAATTTTTTCCCAAGCGCAACCGCCACCAAGAGAAATTACACAAAGAAGAATACACAATTTCTGTTTCATTTTCCAGCCTGCCTAAATCCTTTATACATCCCTATTTTATACCCTTAACCTCTTTTCATTGTCAAGTTATCGGAAGATTTAATATTTCTATTCTCTTTTAATTATTATCAGCGAAATTTTTTTATAAGATTAGAGGCAGTGAAGAATATTTTTACTCCATAGGCAGTCAGCGCAGGGTTCTTCATTACCATAGCAATCATAGTCGAAGTTGTCTTTAAAATAACCACAGGAATCATATCCTGAGCAATCGAGGCAGTTTGGGAAATCAAATCTTTTTACTTTATCACGCAATGATTTGTATTTGCTATTATTCCAAATTTCTTCTACGGGCTTTTCTTTTATATTTCCAAAATACAGACGGTGAGTTTCTCTTTGGCATTCATTCAGGTAGTATTTATTGTTGTGCAAAACTCTAAGGCAGGTAGATACATAACCATCCCAACTTACAAAACAGGTATCATCTTCAATAAATGAGCATTTTCGTGAAAAATCAGGGATGACAGGAGGCAAAGTGATGTCAATGTTTAATTCTTCTGACAATTTTTGCGATTTTTCAAAGATTTCTATTACTTCGGAAAGAATTTTATCTCCGTCAATTTCAATAAGTCTTGGAATGTTGAGAAAAAGCTCGTTGGTTTTGGCTTCTTCCAAAGCTTCTTCGATAATAGACCAGAATTTTTCAGATTTGGCATCTTTCTGATGCTTCAAGAGTAAAAAATTCAGATTGGCATAATCTTTGATGTCAATGCCTTCGCTGGCTAATCTTTTTTTTGTTCTTTCATATAATTCAAAAGAATTTTTAGAAAGAGGTTCAAATACTTTTTTCTTATTCAATTCATAAGAGTAAGGCAATACATGTGAAACTATGATAAATCTTACATCTTTTTCTGAGGCGAATTTGATTAACTTCGGTATCTCTCTGAAGTTGTCTCTCGTTATAACAATTTCAAATCCTGTCAAGGGCTTGCTTGTTCCTTTTTTTTTCTTTATTTGATTGAAAGCATCGAGATTTTTCTCTATTGTTTCAAAGGAAGCGCCTTTTCTCATATTTTCTAAAATTTCAGGATTTGTGCTATCGAGGGATATAACGATTTTATCAAGGCCTGCACTTATAATTTTTTCTGCATTTTCTTCATTTAGAAGAATTCCATTTGTTGTAAAACCCACTTCACCTGACGGTTTTATATTTTCTTTTGAAAGCGAAATGTATTTAAAAATATTTTTATTTAAAAGAGGCTCGCCAATTCCATTCAAGTTTATATAATCAAGGTGCTTCATCGATGGAATAAGCTTCTGAAAAGTATCTAACTCCATATCACCTTCTTCATAGTTGTCAGAAAACCTTTTGACGCACATTTCACAGTTGATATTGCATCTGGAAGTTGTCTCTATATAAAGCTTTTTAAAAGTATCCATAATATACCAATAAGTTAGAGAAATTTAACTACTATCCATTATTACAATATGGTTGATTTTTCAAGCGAACTTAAAATTTCAACAACTTCTTCAAATATCTTTGGATAAGAGGATATCGAAGAATTTTAAGTTGACCTTCTGTATATTCATTTGCTAATGTATTTGACTACGCTTGGGAGGATGAGGAGTGTTCAAAAAGGTTAAAATACCTTTTTATTTTCAGATTATCTTTATATTTTTACTTATTGTCCAGATATCCTCCTGCACTTGCATATCAGTTAATATACCTATTTTCCCTGAAGAAAAACCTCTGAGAGAATACAAAATCAGCGGTGAGGGGAAATATAAAATTCTTCTCGTAGATATTTCAGGAATAATTTTATCCGGAGAAGCCGAGTCTTTTACAAGTCTTATTAAAAAGAAGAATATGGCAAAGTATATAAGAGAAGTTTTAGATAAAGCCAAAAAAGACAAAAAAGTCAAAGCTGTCGTATTAAAGATAAATAGTCCGGGTGGGACGGTAACTGCTTCTGACTTGGTTTATAGAGAGATTCTTAAATTTAAAAAAGAAACAGGTATACCAGTATATGCTGCAATGCTTGACTTGGCAACTTCTGGTGCCCTTTATTTGGCAATGGCATGTGATAAAGTTTATGCATCCCCTACAACTATAACCGGCAGTATTGGTGTAATTTTTCAGAATATAGACTTGACAGGATTGCTTGACAAGATTGGTATAAAAGATAGGACAGTTAAATCTGGAGATAAGAAGGATATGGGTTCTCCTTTGAGAAAGATGACTGATGAAGAGATTGCCATTATGAAGGAGATTACATTGGAAATGTACAACAAGTTCATAAATGTGATTGCTGATTCAAGAAAGAAGATGAGCCGAGAGGATATTCTAAAACTTGCCGATGGAAGAATCCTTTCTTCAAAAAAAGCATTGGAGAATGGATTGATTGATGGGATCGAGTATTTAGATGATGTCTTAGAAGAGGCAAAAAAGAATGCAGGGTTAAAGGAGGCAAAGGTTGTAACTTACAATCGCCCCGGTGCGTATGAGCCGAATATTTATTCAATGCCGTCAGGCGGATATGGCAGTAAAGATATACTGAAACTATTGAAAGAAGAAATTTTACACCTATCCACCTCATCAGGATTTATGTATATCTGGAAATACGGTGCTGATATCCACTAAACAGATAAGAATGCACCCCCTCCGGAAAATTTTCTATAATGCATTACCAAGTTTTTTCCCCATTTCTTCTGCTCGCTTTATAACTTCAGGCATTTCGTTTACATCACCCATACCAACTATTTCAGCAAGTTCACCGATAATGTTCATCTTGTTTATTTCAAAATATATTCTCAATGTTTCCATTGCCCGTTTATGTCCATCTCCAGCAACTGTTGTAACAGCTATGGCAGGTTTGCCTGCTAAAGGCCTTTTCCCCAGCACTTCCAATTCCGCATCAGGTCCTATTCCTCTGTAATAAAGAGCCATTGTCCTGTCTATAAAACATTTTGCTATTCCAGAAACATCCATATAATAAGTTGGTGCCCCGAAAATCATAGCACTGCATTCAAGCATTTTCGGATAAATTTCCTGCATATCATCTTTTATTGCGCATTCGCCTTCATTCATCATACAATTGTAGCATCCTGTACATGCAGAGATTTTTTTATCTTTCAGATAAATTAGCTCATATTCCTTACCTGAAGCTTGTGCAACTATTTCTACGAGCTTGTTTGTGTTGCTTGCTTCTCTTAAGCTTGCACAAATACCTAAAACTTTCATAATTCTCTCCTTGTCTTAGATGAAAAATTTCAAGAACGGTTGAAATATTATTAATACTTTTGAATAAAAAAAGTGAAAAACAAAAAAATTGTTTGTATTAATTACATAAACACAATAAAAATAGATTTTAAAGTTTTTTCAATCTTTATAAGGAGAAAAGTTTTATGAGAAAAATTCCTTTATATTTTCTATTCTATTTTTTGTTGTCAGGATTTTTGGTTATATCTGTTGCAAGCGAAAAGAATGTCCTTGAAAAGGCAATTTTGAAGCTTGATGAAAAGATTTTGAATGAGGAAGCAAAGAAAGCAAGCAATAATGGAAACTTAGCTCTTGCAGGCAAACTCTATTTTAAATTGGCAGAATATTATGAATTGAAATCGTCAGGGAAAAAATCCCGTGAATGGAAAAAATCTGAGGAATATTTGGATAAATCGATTGAATTGCTGAGAAAGGCTTCAAAAAACAATAACTTAGTAGAAGTCCATTTCGACTTGGTGCGTGCACTAATATATAGGATAAGACATTATGGAGGGCTTTTTGATTTATATCAGATTATTACAAAAGGTAAGGAAGCTACAAAGGAAATAGAGAAAATAAAAAAATCGAATCCAAAAAGTTATCTTGTAGAGTTGGCTTTAGGTATTCAGACGCTTTATAAACCGGAAAATATGGAAGGTGGAATATTGAATGCTATTCCTCATTTTGAAAAAGCAAAAGAGGCGGCACCCGATAATGCAGAAGTGCTTTATTGGTTTGGAAGAGCGTATTCTCTTGAAGGAGCAAAAGGAGAAGATAAAGAAAAAGCTGTTACTTATCTGAAAAAAGCAATTGAGATGAATCCTGAAGATGTAAGATATTCAATGGAATTGGAAAAAATTTCATCAATAAAATGATAAATATTTTATGGGAAAATATCATTCGCTTTTGAGATTAGGTGTTAGACTATTCTTCATTTTGGTTCTTATCGTGCAGGTCGGATGCAAAGAAGAAGCACCCTATCATAATATCACTCCTTTACAGCTCAAATCTATGCTCGATGAAGATGAGACGCTAATGTTAATCGATGTCAGGACCCGTCCTGAATATGAAGAAGGCCATATAGTTGGAGTTAAGAAACTCATTCCTCTCGACAAGCTTGAAAGTAGGATTGGAGAACTTGAAGAATTTAAAAATAAAAAAATTGTTCTCTATTGCAGAAGTGGGAGCAGAAGCAGTAGGGCGGCAAAGATACTTTTAAGCCACGGATTTAAAAAGATTTACAATCTTCAGGGCGGAATAATTGCATATAAAGAATCTGGTTTTAAGATAGAATCAACGCATTAGAATTTTTAAATTTATCTTTGTCGTCAATCCAGAAAAATTCTTCAATTTTTTCGATCAATTTGCCAAAAGTCTCTCTCTTCTTTGCACATATTGCAATTGCATCTTTATAGGAAGAAAGAATATTTTTCACGACTTCCTCATCGAGAAGATCTATCTTATTAAAAACAAGGAGGGTAGGCTTGTTATTGAGATTCAATTCTTTTAAGATTTCATTTACCGATTTTATTTGTCTTTCAAATGAAGGGCTTGAGATATCGACTATATGAAGCAATAAATCAGCATCTTCCAATTCTTCGAGGGTTGTACGAAAAGCATTTAGAAGATCCTTGGGGAGGTCTTTGATAAATCCCACAGTATCTGTTATTATTACCTCCCGTTCTTTAGGAAATCTCAATCGTCTTGATGCAGGGTCAAGAGTTGCAAACATTTTGGATTCTGCAGTCAGATTACTTGCAGTTAGATTGTTTAGAAGTGTCGACTTTCCTGCGTTGGTGTATCCAATGATTGAGATGATAGGTATGTTGCTTTTATTCCTTTTCGCTCTTCTGACGGATCTTCCTTGACTGAGTTTTTTTATTTTTGATTCAAGAAATTGGATTCTCTTTCTTACCTTTCGTCTGTCGATTTCGAGTTTTGTTTCTCCCGGTCCTCTTCCACCGATTCCGCCCATCAATCTTGACATTTCAGTTCCTTTCCCAACAAGGCGAGGAAGAGTATATTTCAATTGAGCAAGCTCGACCTGAAGTTTTCCTTCCATACTGTGGGCATGTTGGGCAAAAATATCAAGTATTAGCTGGGTTCTATCAATTACTTTTATGTCGATATAATCCGCTATAGCATTTGCTTGAGCTGGGCTAAGATTCCTGTCGAATATAAGAAGGTCGGCTTCTAATTGCATACATTTGACTACAAGTTCGGAAAGTCTGCCTTTCCCAAGCAGATAAGCCGGATTATATGAGTGGACTTTTTGAATTATTCGATCGACGACTTCGACTCCGCAAGATATGGCTAATTCTGTTAGTTCTGCCATTGAATATTCTGCTTCGGATATTCTTTCAGTTGTTACGGAGATCAATATCGCTTTTTCTTTTCTTTCCTTTGTTTCAACTGCGGAACTATTTCTTGAAAATTCTTCTTCAAGGGATGTAATAAGATCTCTAAAATTTATATCTATATTCGCAGGATGGGCAGGTTCCAAAAAATTCCAATTAGATCCATTTTTAGCGGCAGGCAAAAGGTGAACTCCACGCAAAATTTCAGGCAAGCCATCTTTTCCAACTTCTATAGTTGCAACTAAATCAAGCCGTAAAAGGGCAAGGTCTGTCAAGTCGTCATTATTTATCGGTTCTTTCTTCAGGTGTGTATGAACTAAGCGAAGACCTCGAAATCTTTTTTTTCCTTCTCTTGTTCTCCCAAGTTTTGGGAGCATTATGCTCTTTGAATCGCCAACAACTACATATTCAATATCACCACGCCTATTGATTAGAATCCCAATTTGTCTTCCTATTTCATAGGATAATTGAGATAGAAGACGCGCTAATTCAGGAGAAATTATAGATTGGGGAGATATTTTTCTCCTATAAATCCTTTCTAATTGATGGATTGCAGACGCTTTCAATCCTCGTGTGTTTCCAAATACCTTTTTACTTAGGGCTTACTTCTCCTTATTTTGAATTCCGACTTTGTTTTTCGGAAGGCATTATTT
>RFHX01000093.1 GCA_003695725.1 Candidatus Schekmanbacteria bacterium | reverse complement strand
TAGCGAGGTTAAAAAAGATAGTCCGGCTGAAAAAGCAGGCTTAATGCCTTACGATAAAATTATTAAGGTTGACGGAAAAGATTTGACTGAATGGGCTGATCTTCAAGAAGCCATTGCAAAAAAACCCAATAAAAGAGTTAGCATCACATTTTCAAGAAATGGTATTGAAAAGGAAGCTTCAGTAGTGTTGGAGGAGAAGGAAGAGCGAGATGTAATGGACAATAGAATCAAAGTTGGTGCATTGGGAGTGGTTGCGGCAAATAATTATACTGATGTCCATTTTAAGACTGTAAGTTTTTCACCCTTTGAGGCAGTGGGAATGGCTCTTGAGAAGACTGTCAATTTGACTGTGCTTATGTTTAGAGGAATTTATAAAATGATAACAGGCAAGGTCTCGGCAAAGGCAATATCCGGTCCTATCGCAATTGCAAAAATGGCTGGAGACCAAGCCAAAAGGGGAATCTCTCAATTTGCATCTTTTGTGGCTTTCATCAGTATTAATCTGGGTATAATAAATTTTATTCCTTTAGGCACTATTACAGATGGCGGACTGATTATGCTTTTCACCGCTGAAGCAATCATAAGAAAACCTGTCAATGAAAAATTCAAGAATGCTACGCAATATATAGGACTGGCTCTGATTTTTCTTATAATGGGTTTTGCATTATACAATGATTTTGACCGCTATCTTCTTGATATAATCCACTTCTTCAAAGAAATAGCAGGAGGATAATTGCCTTTTGCAAATTTATCCGCGGAAAAAAACACGGCAGATAAAAGTCGGTAATGTTCTGATAGGTGGGAATGCGCCGGTCAGTGTGCAATCTATGACTAATACAGATACCTCCGATGTAGAAGCTACAATCAATCAAATAAAGATACTTGAGAAAGCGGGATGCGAGATTGTCCGCGTTGCAGTGAAAGACAGAGAATTGGTGGTTCCTTTTGCAGAAATCAAAGATTCTGTGTCTATTCCTGTCATTGCAGATATCCATTTTGACCATAGCATTGCCATAGCGGTGCTTGAAAAAGGAGCTGATGCAGTTAGAATCAATCCCGGCAATATTGGAGGTAAGGAAAAGCTGAAAGAGGTTATAAATGTTTGCCGCGAGAAAAAATCAGCTATGAGAATAGGTGTAAATTCCGGTTCCATTGAAAAGGAGATTTTGCAAAAATACGGTGCGCCTACTGCTGAGGCTATGGTGGAAAGCGCGCTAAAGAGTGTTGAAGTTTGTGAAGAGGAATCATTCTATAATTTTAAAGTTTCATTGAAGGGGAGTAATGTTATTGAAACTATAAAGGCATACAGCAAATTTTCTGAAAGATGCGATTATCCAGTACATATTGGTATAACAGAAGCCGGGACATCTGTGTCGGGAGCCATAAAAAGCGGTGCAGGGCTTGGAATACTTCTTTATAATGGCATTGGAGATACTTTAAGAATTTCGCTAACAAGTGACCCTGTCAATGAAGTCAAAGCAGGCTATACATTGTTGAGGGCCTTGGGATTGCGCAAAATAGGTGTCGATGTTATTTCTTGTCCTACATGCAGCAGACGCGAAATTGATGTAGAGAAGGTGGCAACTGAAATAGAAAATGAATTGGTTGGATGCTTGGTGCCTTTGACTGTTGCTGTGATGGGATGTGTAGTAAATGGTCCTGGAGAAGCAAAGGAAGCTGATATTGGCATTGCAGGGGGGAAAGGAAGCGGTATTTTATTCAAGAGAGGTGTCAAAATAAAAAAGGTAAGGGAAACTGATTTTGTCAAAGAATTGCTTGCCGGTGTCAAAGAATTGATAGAAGAAAAAGAAGGCGGAAAATCAGTTTGAAATTGAGGGCATATTCATATTACAGCTACCCTTTTATGAAAAGTGAAATCAGGAGACAGAAGACAAGGATAACTCCTACCACGAGATAGGCGCCCATAAGAAAAGTTGAGCTTGAAAAGTGTTTGACTAAAATTGGGCGGTTGTAAATGAAGACCCAGTAGAGGACGGCAATGAATGAGGCGGATATGGCAAATCTTACATAACCAAACAACATCGTCACGGCAGTTACAAAGAAGAAAAGCATAACCTGCCATAGGGGTACTACTAAAGTAATCTTTCTTAGCGCTTCGTAATCAATATCCATTTTTATTTCCTATGAATTTATATCGCATATTTTAGCACAATGCGTCTTTTATAAACAATATTTTATCGGAAATAAAAACATCGTGTAAAGTGAAATGAATGCAATGGATAAAAATTTATGGCTGTAAATCTTTTATAGATTCCTTGCTTTTTCCTCTCTTTCGGCTTCAGTTTTACATTGTATACACAATGTAGCAACAGGGCGTGCAAGAAGGCGCTTAAGTCCAATTTCTTCTCCACAGCGTTCACAGATGCCGAAAGTGCCATTTTTGATTTGCTCCAAAGCAAGATTTATTTTCTTTAATAATCTTCTTTCTCTTTCTTTTATTCTTATTTCAAAATTCTTGTCAGATTCAATGCTTGCAAGGTCACTAAGATCGGGATATGCCACTGTTTCTGAATTCAGTCCCTCACTCAAATCTCCAGCAACTTCTTTTAGAATTTCAGCTTTTCTTTTTTCAAGTAAAAGTCTCACTTCTTCATATTTTTTTGCATCAGATTTCTTCTTTGCCTTCTTCTTCACAGCCGTCGCCTTCCTTTCAATTGTCTTTTTCACAGGTTTCTTTGCCGTTTTTTTACTTACAGTTTTTTTCTTTTTCGAAACAGACTTCGGCGAAGGTTTTCTTTTCACGGTTTTCTTTGAAGCCGTCTTTTTCGCTGAGGTCTTTTTTGCAGTGCTTTTTTTGGTAGTTGATTCTTTTTTGGCGGCTTTTTTTGTTGGAACTTTTTTCTTTGCGGTTTTGGTTTTTACTTCAGCTTTTTTCTTTGTAACTTTCTTAGCCGCAGTTTTAGACGCACTTTTACCCTTTGCAGCTTTCGTTTTGGGCTTTGCCACGCTTTTTTTCTTTTTTACTGCCACAACTCGCCTCCGCCTTTCTTATAAATTGAAGGTGCAATCCTAATTGAAAGATAATTTTATGTCAATAGTAAAATGTATGCAAACAAAATTTAGTGATTTGGGCACTTCCACATATTATCACCTTCTTTTTCGTAGTAGCTTTTAAGCAAATCTTTTGCCTTTTCTTTCTCATTTTTATTCACATAAATTCTTATCAAGCCCATACCATCAATATTTACAGGCAATTGAGGCACTCTTTGCGAAAAGTCTTTTACCTCTATCCCTTCACTTTCTAGAAGAGACTTGATTACAAGATATTCGCTTTCTTCAGTTGTATTGAAAATTTCTACATATTCTTCCTTTTCAGATTCCACAATCATTTCCTCCTTGATATATAAAATACTTTCTATGAATTTTGTTTGTCAAGAATATAAAAAACCTGCGCAATGCAACCCATATAATAATATCTCTTTTTTCCCATTGTAGGAGTAAAATTTTATGAAGAAGGATTGATGCAGTGATTTTATGTAAGAAAATCTATTGTGATTATAATCTTCTCTACTTCCTTGAAAAAGTGCGCTTTTTTTATAAAATGAAAATAATGGGGATGAATAGATGAAAACAAGATTCTTTCATATATTTATAATTCTGTTGTCCATAATTTTGTATCAGGGATGTGATAATGAAAATCAATCGGCTTTTATAAATTCTGTTATAAATTCTACTACTTTAGAAGAGGAAAATATAATTAAAAATACTTTACGAGATGAATGGTTTGGTTTTTATTTTAAAGGGATGAAAATTGGTTACCTTAATTCAAGAATTTCTGAAACTGAGACAGGCTATATAGGATATTCTGAAGGTTATATGAAGGTTGAAAATATTGCAGGTATAGGTGAAGAAACAAAGATTGTGGAAAAGCTCGACCTTGATAAAAAATACCGGCTTAATGCTTTCTTCTATGAAATAAAGCAAGGGGAAAACTCTATCAAGCTGAAAGGGGAGAAGAATGATAATATTCTGAAAGTTATATTGGAAGCAGGAGGAAGTGTGAGGGAAAAAAAGGAAAAGATAGCTGGCAACATCTATTCGCCTCTTTCTCTCTATCTACAATTGTTGAAGGAGGGTATAACTGCTGAGAAAGAATTGTCATACGATGTTTATTTTCAACCAACAAATAAGATTGCAACATTATATGCTAAAGTTGGAGAAGCAAGAGAAATCGAATTCAAGGGGCAAAAGATTAGGGCTTACCCTGTTAGTGAAGAAATAGAGGGAATGAAATCTACCTTTTGGATTACTGAGGATGGGAAAAAGGTGAAAGAAGAGAGCTTCGAGGGCTTTGAAATTGTTGCTGAGACAAAGGAAGAAGC
>RFHX01000092.1 GCA_003695725.1 Candidatus Schekmanbacteria bacterium | reverse complement strand
GCTTTTAAATTTGCCTTCATCCTTTCGATTATATCCATACCTTTTATTCTATATTTAGCAGGAAAAAATTTTAAATTTACTGACACTGAATCACTACTATTTACGGCAGGCGGCTTAATCTATCTTCACACTTCTATATGCGTTGATTTTATAAAGTGGGGAACAATTTCCTTCGTTTATGCTTCTTATCTTTCTTTATATTCCGTCTCACTTTTTTATTCTTATCTATCTGAAGGGAAAAGGAAAAAAATTGTTTTAGCCACTCTTATCGGATGTTGTGCAATATGGGTGCATCTCCTTGCAATGATATGCATTGGCATGCCGCTTTTCTTTTTAATACTAAGTTCCTTTAAAGAGATTTTAAAAAATAGGAAATTGGCTTTTTGTATCTCAGCTCTTGTTATATTGATTGTCACAATGCCAATCTATTATCCCCTTTTCCTATTCTATGAAAATAGAACACGTTTTTTCCCATGGGAGCCATATTATACTTCAAGTTTATGGGAACCGCTAAAGACATATATTTTTCAAATGCCCATATTCAATGAGTATTATGGAATTCCTTTCAAAAAAAATTCATTGGTTGATGTTACAATTCTTTTCTCTGCTATTGTAGGGTATCGATTCTTAAGGAGAGAAAATAAAAAAGCTCTTTTATTTTGTTTGGCAGGAGCTTTTGCTTCTTTTTTCCTTCTTGGCTTTTATGGATCATTCGCAGAATTTACAAGACGCCTTACACCTCTTCGTTTTTTGATAACAATGAATATTTTTCTTCTTCCTTCATCAGTTGTTGGACTCTACAAAATATATAAATATCTTACGGAAGATAAAAAAGTCTTTTCAAAAATAACTGTGCAAGGTACTGCCCTCTTTTTTGTCCTTACAATAATTTCAATGCCTTATTATCATTTCTATATTTTAAAGAGTATGCGCCTTAATACTTCTTCTACAAAGGAATCAACAGAATTTATAAATTTCATCAGGGAAAATACAACAAAGGAAGGAAGAATTCTTATGGAAAACTCAGATTGGGAGAGTGGACATCTTTATTTTGGAGGACACTTGCCCATTTTACTTCCTCATTATGTTGACCGTGAATTTGTAGGCAGTGAATATTCTACAGACCCAATGATTGATAATTTTATGAGTTTCTACGATGGTTTTCTTTTCCATAAAAAGCTGAGCTGGTTTAACAGACAAAGATTGGAAGAATATTTTAATCTTTACAATATAAAATGGATAATCTGCTGGTCAAAGGATGCAGTAAAATTAATGGATTCATTCCCGGATTATATAGTGAAAAGAGCAGTATTTTCTCCATTTATTTTGTATGAAGTGAATAGAAAGGGAAGCTATTTTTTATCTGGTCATGGTAATGTAAAGACTGCAATAAATAAGATTTGGCTTTCCAATGTGCAATCGGAGAATGGGAAAATTATATTATCCTATCATTGGCTGAAAACCTTGAAAACAGATAAGGCAATGGAAGTAAAAAGAGTTTTTCTATTAGATGATAAAGTCGGTTTCATTGAAATTGATAATCCTCCAAAAAATCTCACCATTTACAACGCCTACTGATTGATTCTCCCTGAAAATATTTTATTTTGATTTTTTCAAATTTATAAAATAGCTTTAAATAAGCTGCATTTTAAAGATTCCTTTTTTTGGAGAAATAGAAATGAAAAAAAAAAATAATCGCTTTAACATCTTTCATTTTTTTAAATCGGCCAACCGTAGAGATTTTATCAAAGATGTTTCAATCGCTGCCTTTGGATTAATGGTAAGCGGCACCAAGATTGTTTTCAGCGATGAAATAAAGAAGATGCCTGCACATAAATCTATAGTGGGGATGGCAAGAGACGGAAGTGTAAAGAAAACTTTACGAAAAGCAGTTGAACTTTCAGGAGGACTCGATTTTATAAAACCGGGCGATAAGGTGCTTCTAAAACCAAATAACAATGCCAATGTTGAATGGCCTGGCAGTACGAATCCTGAAGTCGTTTATGAACTTGTGAATCTTGTGCGAGAAAAAGAGCCATCGAGGATAATTGTCTCAGACCGTTCAACTATGGCGCTTGATACTTTGAAGGCAATGAAAGCTTCAAAGATATATGATGCGGCAATGGATGCAAAAGCAGAAGTAATTACAGGAGAGCAGAGAAAATACCGCAAAGTCAAACCTCCAATGGCTGTGAATTGGCCTCAGGGGTTTCATATTTCTGAAATCATAGATGAAGTTGACCATATTATTAATATTCCTCAGCCGAAAGCCCATTGGATAACCGGTTATACAATGGGCTTTAAAAATTATGTAGGTCTTATAGATGTTCCTGATAGGATGGAATATCTTCATAAGGGTTTGCAATGGAAGGTCGTTGGAGATGAAGTCAAACCCGTTCAGCCCATCGAGCCCATATCAGCAATGATTCCTGAAATTAGTCTTGCTGTGAAGACATCTCTTACTGTCCTTGATGCAACAAGATCGATTGTCGAAGGTTCATCAGACAAGGGGAAGGTAGAAACTCCCGGCATAATTGCAGCTTCAAGAGACCAGATTGCCATTGATGTTGTGGGGCTTGCGATAATGAAAAGCCTCGGCGCATCAGACTTTATACAGATTAAGCCTATTTGGGAACAGCTTCAGATAAAGAGGGCAGTTGAACTTGGATTAGGGGCAAAAAGTGGACAAGAGATTGATTTGAAATCATCGGGAATTTCTGAAATAGAGAAAATTCGCAGTTTCATAATTTAATAAAAAAGAAGCAAATGACTCTTGATGAGATAAAGAAGAAACTAAAAACGATGGAAGATGAATACACTGATTTTATCAGTGGATATTTCCAGAATTGGGAGTTATGGGCAGATGCCTCTGAGCGCATTTATCGGGGGGAGGAAGTCAGTGAAAGAGAAGTGCCGAAAGCTTTCCATACAGAAATGAAGATGATGAAGATGATTTTAAAAATGGAAAAATCCGGAGATTTTGATTGGAATAATCCTGTCGTTAAAAAGATGTTTTCAGAGTTTTCACAAAGTTCCTTTTATAAATATTTTGGAGAAACAATAGTAAAAGTGGCATTTGAGATTGCCTCATCGATTGAATGTAGAACATTACTTGAAGTTGGAGCGGGTAATGGAAATCTCACACGCAAGATGGTCAGACAGATGAAAGAGAATGATAAAAATATTTCTTTATTAATTTCAGATTCAAAGGATCTAATTTTGCCTGAAGCAAAGAAAATTGAAGAGGAATATGATTTTCATAATATAGATGCCTTTTTGTGGAATATTTCAGAACCTCCACCAAAGGAGGTTGAGGAAATTCTGCGACCCCCTGTGCTTTGTTATGAAAGATACACAATTACCTATACAAGCCCTGATGTAGTTAAGAATATTGCATCAGTGTCAGATGTATTGGTTATGGGAGATT
>RFHX01000091.1 GCA_003695725.1 Candidatus Schekmanbacteria bacterium | reverse complement strand
GCAAAATAGCTTCTGAATAATTTTTTTCTTTGAATTTTTGATGCAATGAATAAAATATATTATTTAATTCCAGCAATCTATCATGATCGTCCTTTTTATTTTGGGTTGATGTGAATATTATCAAAACAAATAAAATCAAATTTATGAAATATAGCAGAGATAATCCGCAAGAGAATAAAATATAAAGCAGTAAAAGTCCTGAAATAGACACTAATCCGAATAAATAATTTCTAAATTGATCATAATACTTCTTTTCAATGTTTGAATAATAAACAAGTCCGATTAATAATATTAACATTGCAAGGAGAACATAATTCAGCCAGAAAGGACATTTTTCTTTCACTTCAGGAATTATTAAACAATCAGCAGGACAATTTTGTTCATTTTCTCCTTCTCCACAGACACCATTGCCGCAGCTGCAACCAGTCGGGTCAAAAAGCATTTCTTTAGGTATCTCTTTACCTATAATCAAGATTTTATCTCCTGCAACACAATCGTCTAAATCAATTGTAGCATAGATTTGCTCCCCTAATTTAATGTCTTCTGAAGTAATCTCTTTTGCCACAATTTGTTCTATAATTTTTCTTGAAATAGGATTGTCTAAAAGTTCTGTATGCGTCTCAGGGATCTTCCAGAAATTTTTACACATATCATCTATTGGTTCCTGATTAATACCGCCTACATGCTGAACATTTTCAACCTCAACAATTCCGTCATTTTCTTTTGTGATTCCTAAGGAACGAGTGAATGGATATTCTTTTGTTCCTGCTATTGCATAATATTCAATGCCAGGGACTCTTTCAATTGGTTCAGGATGCAATAATTCTTTTAATGCTGTGCTGTCCAAATCAAATAATTTGTCTGTAAGTGGCTGGTTGACAAGGTAATCAAATAATGATTCAAAGATTTTTAAACCGGTTAAATTGATATTTGGAGTAGCGACAAGAATCACTTTTTTGACTTTTTTGACAAAATTATAATTATTGTCATAAGCATAACGCAATGCCATCTGTGTAATTTTTCCTCCCAGACTATGCGTTGCAAAGAATATTCTATCATAATTTGCAGAATTTTTTTCTAAATAATTTGCAAGGTCTAGTGCATTTTGTTTATTTTCTCTTGATGAGGGATATCCGAAAACCCAAACTTGGAAAGGTTGGTTGGTAAATCTGATATCGTTGATGATATCATTAAATCTGGCAGGAGTGTTAGCTAATCCGTGCACAAGAATTAATGCATCTCTTGCATTGCTTGGAGAATAAACTCTCTTAAAAGTAGTGCTATTGCAATTCTCGCAAAATGTGCCTATTAAACCTACTAATAATCTGCCATCAATAGTTAATGTTACACTGAAATATTTGTCTTCTTCTTTTGATTCAATTCTATACCATTTGTTTTTATAGACATATACTTCCAAAGATTTTGGGTCTATATTTGAGGGATAAATTTTTGGAATCTTTAACTCAACCTTACCCTTGCCTTCCAAAACAACAGGTGTGCCAACTAATTTTAATGTGGGGTTTAAAGGTTCTTTAACAGATTCATACGACATAGATAATTTCACATCTGAACTCTGTGAAAGAGATTTTAGAATGAAATTGGAACTGTTTTGCGTTTTTGTGGAGGAATTAATTTTGATTGTTTTAACTCTTACTGGAAACATTTCAGGAGTATAAAAATCATTAACTCTTAGCTTTTGTTGAAGGATGTTTCCGCATTCTGCTTTGGAATCTTTTTTTGGCTCTACTGCATAACATTTTCCATTTCTGCATCTTAAGGCTTTAAGATCTTTAAAGTTTTCAGGAACAGAAACAGTAAGTTCTACTTTTGGCTTTTTGCAAAATAGCTGGATCGGTTCCATTGCCAAAGAATAGCCTTTTGGAAGAGTTTCTGTTATTTGAACAGGAGCTATTTTAAATAAATCTTCAAATTCAGGTTTTTTTCCTCTGTAAACAATTGATTCTTTTAATTTTAAACAGCTAACTTTTTTGACCTTTGGAATGTAAGGCGGGTAAGTACTGTTGAAAGTGCCTAAGTTAAATTTATGAGGTTTTTCTACTCTGGCTGCTTTTTGTCCCGAAGGAGATGGTGATACTACTGTTGGCATTGCAGGAGGAGTGCTGGGATAAGTTCTTGAACTAGGGCCTCCGCCTGAAGGGGATGATGTTGGGGTGGATGAGGAGGAGGATCCACTAGCTGAATATGATGTGAAATGGGTTACATTAAAAATAAATATTCCATTAGAATCTTGGATAATTTGGCAAACACCATTTGAAGGGTCACTAGTAATTAAAGAACAATCTTGATATGTACCATCATCTTCAAAATCTACTATTGGTTTATTATTTATTGTTGTTAAACCATAAAAAGTTACATATGCGCTTTGATTAAATAATTTTAATAAAGAACTGTTCAAATAAACTTTTTTTTCTAGCAAGACTAAATTACTATAATTGACGGCTAGTGCATTAGTAAAAGTTATATTATGTAAAAATAAGAGATTTGTTTTTG
>RFHX01000090.1 GCA_003695725.1 Candidatus Schekmanbacteria bacterium | reverse complement strand
TGCTTATTCTTTCATCAGGTAAAAATACAGCCGTAAAGAGCAATGAATACGAGTGGATTAATATCTTGAAGAAAGAATTGGGATATTTTTCAGTAGAAAAACTTAATGATAATTTCTCTTTCAAAAATATAGATGCACCACTTTTATTTCTTTCAAGCGAGGCTCTTAATGAAATCTCTTTAAAACCTCTCTTGATAAAAGAACTTGAATTTTTGGCGGAAGAAAAAGGTGCAACTCTCTTTTTGGAATTTCCAGATAATAGCTATGAATTCATCACAGGAGTCGTATCAGGCGCTGAATCCTATCTCAATATCGATGAGATTCTTATCCACAGTCAAAATGAAGAAAAAATATTTTTTCCCTCTCTTGAGGTTATGCTTCCTTATAGAAGTGTTATCACAACTTCAGATGATTCCAATATCAATCTATCATTGGGCAGAAGATGCCTGATGTTTTTCAGAAGATTAGGTAAAGGCAACATAATAAGCATTTTTTTCCCTCTTTCAAAATGGAGACGGCTAATTTCAAGTGGTATCGACAATGATGATGATATGCTTGCGAGAATGCTTAAAAGCATTTCAAAACTCAAACATTTTCAATCCTGCGACTTAAGTCTCTTAAAAGAGCGGAGATATGAAGATATGCCATTTTTAGATGTATTAGAAAGATTTATAATAGACAAGGCAGTTGAAATTTCATCTATTCCAAGATGGTGGTACTATCCATATTGTACGCGCTCTGCAGTAATATTAACCTTCGATGAAGATTATAGTGGAGATGAAATAAAAACACTTTTAATGAAAGATTTTCCTGAAGATTTGAAATTTACAATATTCTTTATGTCTTCTACCAAAGCATCAAAAGAAACATTTGCTGAAATATTAAAGAATAATGGAGAAATTGGCGTTCATTGGAACAGATTTCGCTTCCATATAACAGCCGCTGGCTTTCATTATGAAAAAAATAAATCTCTCCTGTTACAAAAAGAAATTTTGGAATCGATGAGTACTAATAACTTTTCCAATTCATCGAGAATTCACTATCTTCTCTGTGATTATGATCCCTTCTACACATTTCATCTTCTAAATTGCGCTAATATAAGAGTTGATTCTACTTGGGGACCCGGCAGAGATATGGGTGGATATATCTTTGGCACAGGATTTCCTTATCATTCGCCTGAAAAAAATGGGCAAATATCAAATCTCTATGAATTTCCCTTTATAGTCCATGAACCTCAAGGCAATCTTTCCCTTGATGAAATAAGAAATCTACTCTCCTCTTCTCTCAACAAATATCATTCTCCTGCAGTCATACTTTTTCACCCTCACTTCTGCATTGGTAATGACAATTCTTCTAAAAAATTTAAATCCATAATAAAATATTTACACGAAAAGGATGGCTTTTGGAAAACTTCAATTTCAGAATTCATAGATTTTTATGAAAAGAGAGCTGAAAGCGAATTGTCATTTCGAAGGATTGGAGAAAGGATTGAGATAGAATGCAATGTAGAATATGATGGATTGACTTTAATGTTGCCTTCAAAGGGAGAGATAACAAAAATAGAGGTTGATGGAAATCCTTATTCTTCCGTTAATATTTCAGGTAGAGAAATGATAAGTCTAAAAAAAGGGAAACATCTGATTAAAGTGGAATAAAGAAATGAATGAAAAGATAAGTATCGTACTTCCCGCTTGTGATGAAGAAGGTACCATCGAGGAAGTGATAAGACAATCTTATGAGTATCTCAAAAAAAAAGGTTATGATGGAGAAATAATAGTCATCAATGACGGGAGTCGTGACAATACAGGGAAAATTGTTTCATCACTGAGAGAGGAAATACCTAACCTAAAACTCCTAAATCATAGGAAAAGGAAGGGACTCACGGAAGCCCTTGTAACCGGTTTTTCCAATGTTTCAGGAGATATAATAATTTTTCTTCCTGCTGACCTGCAATCTAAACCAATAGAAGATATCCCAAAACTTCTTTCTGTAATCTTCGAGGGATATGATATAGCAGCAGGATGCAGAAAGGGAAGAAAGGAATTCAAAATTTTTGCTTCAGGCATATATAACTTTCTCTGCAAACTTATGTTCAATGTAAATGTAAAAGACCAAAATTGGATAAAAGCTTTTAAGAGAGAAGTTATTGAAGATATACCTCTTCGCGCAAATTGGCATCGCTATATCATCCCAATTGCCTGCAATGAAGGCTACACGGTAAAAGAAGTTGAAACGAATTGGTATCCGCGCCAATCGGGAAACTCAAAGTTTGGGTTTAGAAGATTGTTTGCCGCATTTATAGACTTGATCGTGGTAAAGTTTCGCCTATCCTTTATGAAAAAGCCGATGTATTTTTTTGGAGGCATTGGCGCTGTTTTCTTTGTTTCAGGATTTACGATAAATCTTCTTCAGGTAATATCAGATTATTTGTTAAGAATATATGACATAAAAGAGCATATTCCAATGGTAATTCTTGGGGTTTCCTTAATGATTTTGGGCTTTCAGATAATTTCTCTCGGTTTTCTTGGAGAACTGATAGTAGAACAATTCTCAACGAAAAAAAAGAGAAGAGACTAATTGCTTCCCATCGATTCCCCAAAAATCAATTGGGACATAATCCGCTGCAGACAAAACTTTTTTGGAAATTTCCTCACTATTTGAAATCAAGTTCAAAAATTCTTTTACTGTAACGACTTCAACACCCTTTTCATTTTTTAAAAAATTTACAAAACTTTTCAGTCTTTCAATGACATCTTCTCTTATGATAGAATGCAGTGGTGCATTATTCTTAATCATCTCCCATTTGATAAAACTAAAACTATGAAGGAAAACCACTATTAGGGAATTTCCTGCCAATAAAAACTTTTTGCAAACTCTCTTCAATCCGTGGATGTTCATCCAGTTGATATCTATCTTACAATTTCCACCGTAAAATGCATTTCTTTTGGATACACTATTAAAAAAACTAATAAAAGGAGATAAAATGAGGCGATAAAAAGAGACTGGAATTTCATAGATGCCATCGACTATCTTAACTCTATTTTTTGTAATTGAAAGAGGGGAAACAGAAAGAAAATTACTGCAATCGGCAATTATTCCAAAGTCTCGCAAAATAGGAATGCTTTTTTCGTCCATCATATAACTTCCAGCCCTAAACGCCTTGGGGCTTTCGCCGCTTCCTTTCCCGATAATTTCACATCCTTTTTTCAACATTTCTCTTTTTTCATTATCAGCCAAAAAACAAAACTCATTCCCATTTGGATGAATATGAAGCTGCACATCATGATTTCTCTTTGCAATATAATTGACTGCGCCAACTACCGCATCTTCGCCAAAAATCTCCTCAGCGCCTGTATCAATAAAAAAAGACCCGTAAAAGCCCTTTTCTTCCAGAATGTCGCATATCAGCCCTACTCCATATTCCTTACCTTGAAAGGATGCAATAACAGATTCTTCGAATCCTATGCTGTCATCAGGACTTTCGCAGTCTATAGTAAATATCACATACATTTTCTTTGCATTTAATTTTTTGTAGTACTGAATCAATTATTCAAAATTTATTCTTATAATCTGAATAAATAGACTCGCATCTCTTCACTATTTCTTCCGCATTTTTGCCCCAATCATATTTATTTTCAGCTATCTTCCTCCCCTTCATCCCCATTTCGAAAGCTCCTTTAGGATTATTTATTACCCATTCCATCTTTTGCGCAAGCGCTTTGATATTTTCCTTTTCAAATATCAACCCATTTTCTCCATCATCAATGAGCTCTAAATTTCCTTTGTTGTCAGATGCAATAATTGGAAGTCCTGAACCCATATACTCAACTCCTCTTACAACAAGAGCGATTTCCGTTGCAGGCATATATCTATCGCAAATAATGCCTGCACTTGCCTTTCGATGGTATTTGGGAATTTCCCTGTGGTCAATCCAGCCAGTAAAAACTACATTATCACTTAAACCTAATTCCTTACAAAGATTAATACATTCGGATAGCTTACTCCCATCGCCTATTACAGAAAGTTTTATAAAAGGATATTTTTCCTTCAATAAAGCCACTGCCCGCAAAATAATATCAACACCATCATGCGCTTCAATTCCTCCTGAAAAGACAAAATGTCCTAATTCTCTTTCTTCTTCATTTGAAGGTTTGAACAATTTCAAATCAACTCCATGAGGCACAACAAAAACATTTTTCTTCCCTGTTTCCCTCACTTTTTCTGCCAATGCCTCTGACATACAGCTTACAGAATCATAAAAGTGTGGAATCATTCGCTCAATTTTAGGCGCTACCTTCTTTATAAATCCAAATGAAGAAAGTCCTGATATAATATCATCCAAGTCAATCAGTGATGGCGAAAGTTTAAAAATTCGGGCAGGGATAGAAGAAATTCCTGCAACCGCGATATGAGCCATCAGAAAATCATAATCTTCAAAAACAAGCCGGACAGATGTTTTTAAAATATATTTCAAATAAGCAAACTCTTTATTCTTTGTTTTAAATCTCTCAATATTGCAGACTCCATAAAAGTTTATGCCTCCTTCTACCTCATTCTCTCCATCATATTGGCTTCCATAAGGTGCAAAGATTTTAACATTATGGCCTCTTCTTTTAAAAGATTCGGCAATCTTCAAAACTCTGATTGTGCCTCCTCCCTTCACAGGAAAGAATGTTTCATGTGTTACTATTGCAACCTTCATTCCACTGAACAATCCTTTTTTTTAAACAATCAGGGTATTATCTGTTATTATATAATATTCAGGTTAATATAATATCAATTGGAATGAAAAAGTTAGGAAATAATTTAATAATAGCAATCTTCTTTCTCCTCATAATTTTCTGCGGTATAGGAGCTCGTCTATACCACATAAGAGCCCCTCTGGCAGATCATCAGGAATGGAGACAATGTGATACTGCCGCTATGGCTAAAAACTTTTCCGAAAACAATACATCAATTCTTTATCCTCAAATTGATTGGGGAGGAAACAGCAGTGGTTATGTCGAATCAGAATTTCCATTATTCCCTTATATCGTTTCAATAATCTATCGCTTTACCGGAACAAATTCCAAATATGGAAGAATGTTATCCATATTATTATATCCACTCTCCTCTCTTTTGCTTTTTTTAACAACATCGTTGA
>RFHX01000089.1 GCA_003695725.1 Candidatus Schekmanbacteria bacterium | reverse complement strand
CTAAAAGGGCTAATTGTAATAGACAAAGAAAATGCAATCATAGATTACAATGATGCCTTCCTAAATTTAACTGGTTTAGAAAGAAAGAAAATTGAAAAATATACAATAGATGAATTACTAAAAATAATCACAAATAGTGACATAGATTTAGATAGGATTTCAAAAAAGGGACAACTGAAGATAGACATAAATAAAAAAGACAAAAGAATAACCGCCTTTTTATATTCCCTGCCTCTATACGACAAAAATGCCTCATATGCAGGCAAAGTATTGGTTATTGAGCCTTACCATTTCAAGAAAAGAGAAAAAATCATACACAACGAAAGGACAAACAAGCTACGGGCAATGGGTGAAATAGCCGGCGCAATGGCTCATGAAATAAGAAATCCATTAGGTAGTATCGAATTATTTGCATCGATGATAAAGTCTGACCTAATTTCACCGGACGAATTAGAACAATTTTCTGACCATATCCTAACAGCTGTAAAAAAACTCGAATGCGTCATATCTAATCTTATGATTTTTTCAAATCCGCCTAAACCTTCATTCAATAAAGTTGATATTAATTCAGCATTAAACGACTTTTTAGACTCTATCAAACATCTCCTCGAACATAACAATGTAGTATTAATTAAGAATTTTCCCGGTATGACTCATTACATTACACTTGATATCGAGCTTGCCAAACAAGCCCTTTTGAATTTAATACTCAATGCAATTCAAGCAATGCAGGAGGGAGGAATATTAGAAGTAAATGCCAAACTCGAAGACAATCTAAAAGATTATCCTTCAGGCGCTTATGTAATAACAATTTCCGATACAGGATGCGGAATCCCTCCAGAAAATTTAGAAAAGATCTTTTTACCATTCTTTTCAACAAAAATTAAAAAAGCAGGAATTGGACTCTCAATCGTAAACAATATCGTAGAAGCACATAGAGGGCATATTGAGGTACAAAGTATTGTAGGGGAAGGAACAACCTTTAAAGTTTTCTTTCCTCTTACTATGGAGGAGGCAATGAAATGAAAAAGAACATATTAGTCGTTGATGACGAAACAGAAATGAGGATAGCCCTATCCAAAGCAATCAGCATTGGAGGCTATGAAGTAGAGTCTGCTTCAGATGGATATGAGGCTATAAACAAAATCAGACATCGCAGCTATGACCTCATCGTAACCGATGTAAGAATGCCTAAGATGGATGGAGTATCACTTCTTAATCAAATAAAAACCTTTTCTCCTCAGACTGCTGTTGTTCTGATTACAGCCCATGGAAGTGTGGAAAATGCGGTTGCAGCTATGAAAAGAGGAGCAGACGATTATATACTCAAACCTTTTTCTTTTGATCTAATAAATAAAGTAATAAAGAAGGTCCTTGCAAAAAAGCAAAGTGAAAATATTTCTAATAACAATTCATCTAATTCTGAAGAAAAGCCATTTATAACTCAAAACAAAGAATTATTAAAAATACTCTCATTTGCAAAATCAGTTGCAAACAGCAATGCGACAGTTCTAATTCAGGGGGAAAGCGGAACAGGAAAAGAGCTTCTTGCCCGCTACATACACAACAACAGCAACAGGAAAGATATGCCCTTCATAGCAGTAAACTGTGCATCATTGCCTGAAGGATTGCTTGAAAGTGAACTTTTTGGTCATGAAAAAGGTGCATTTACTGGCGCTATCAGCAAAAAAGAGGGAAAATTTGAATTGGCAAACGGCGGAACTTTGCTTCTTGATGAAATCACAGAAATGAAATTTTCACTTCAAGCAAAACTTTTGCGGGTGCTTCAAGAAGGTGAAATAGATCGTGTAGGTGGTAAAAAACCCATAAAGACAGATGTCAGAATCATAGCTACAACAAACAGAGATATTAAAGAACACATAAAAAAGGGAGAATTCCGCCAAGACCTCTTTTTCCGCCTTAATGTAATACCATTAAAGATCATCCCTTTGAGGAAAAGGAAAGATGATATCAAAGTTTTAGCAGAATATTTTCTCAAACGTTCCTGCGAAAAAAATGGGAAACCTGAAATCATTTTAACAGATAAAGCTGTTTCTGCTCTTGAGAATCACTCTTGGCCCGGAAATGTGAGAGAGCTTGAAAATCTCATCGAGAGAGCAGTGCTTCTTTGCGAAGATGAAAAAATTGAACCGAAGCACCTTCTTTTTGATTATCAGGATGAACACGATGATACATCATTTGAAATTGGAGACAATATGACCATCAAAGAAATGGAGAAAAAACTGATCCTGAGCACATTGAAAAAAACAGAGGGAAATCGCACAAAAGCTGCAAATATGCTTCAAATAAGCATCAGGACTTTGAGAAATAAGCTCAAAGAATATCAAATAAATTCCTGAGTTCGTGAAACAACTCTACAGGAAAAAAAATCCCGCAGTAGAGGTAAAAAATTCCAGATTGGATAAGGAAGTCAATAATGAGGAAGTATTATAAAAATTTTCAAAACTCTAAAAAACTAAAAAATACAGTGAGTTACAAAGAGAAAAGATTATTTTTGCTCATCTCAACGATATGGCACGCTTCTTGCTAATGAATCAAGTGGATTTATCTCAGGGAGGAAAAAATGCCTGATAACGGAATATTTGGAGTAACAATAAACCTCTTGAAGGAGGTTTTGGATGCAAGGGCGTCAAGACAGCTTATTATTAATTCAAATATCGCAAATGCAGAAACACCCGGTTATAAAGCAAAGGATTTAAAATTTAGAAGCCTCCTAAACGATAATCTCAATAGCCACAAAGCTATATCACTCAAAGCAACCAACAAAAAACACATTACAGATGGAAATAATAAATCTCTCATTGAAACAAAGATTGAAACATCGAATAAAAAGCCTCTCATAGAAGGAAGTTCAAACAATGTAAACATAGACAGGGAGATGACCAAACTTGCAGAGAATGGAATTATGTATAACGCCCTTGCGCAGATAACAGCAAAAAAATTCAGTTTTCTAAAAGAAGTAATTAGAGAAAGCGGAGTTAGATAAAAATGGATTTTTTGACATCTTTACAAGTAAGCGCTTCTGCCCTTGAGGCACAAAGGATGAAGATGAATTTAATTGCATCCAATCTTGCTAATGCTGAAACAACGAAGACAGCTGAAGGCGGTCCATATAAGAAAAAAATTCCCATACTGGCTGAAAAAAACATACAGACAGGAGATAGAAGAAATTTCAAAAAAACATTGGAAGAAAGCATCAAAGGAGTTGAAGTGGTGGCAGTAGTAAAGGACGGAAAGAATTTTAAAATGAAATATGACCCCGGCAATCCTGATGCAGATAGCAACGGTTTTGTAAAAGTCCCTGATATTAATGTTATGGAAGAAATGGTCAAATTGCTTTCAGCTACAAGGGCATATGAAGCAAATGTTACAGCAATAAATGCCGCAAAGAATATGGCTCAAAAAGCATTAGACATTGGAAAATAGGAGCTAAAAAATGTCTGATATGAAAATAGGGAAACTTCCATTAAAGTCACTTTATGATGAACTCAGGATTCGAACTGAAAAGCCGGCAAAAGAGGGACAATCATTCTCTGACACTATCAAAAATATGATTAATGAAGTCGAGAAGTATCAAAAGGAAGCAGACATATCAGTACAGAAATTTGCTCTTGGTGAAAACAGAAATATTCATGAAACTATGATTGCCCTTCAAAAGGCAGATGTCTCTTTTAAATTGATGATGCAGATAAGAAACAAGGTATTGAGCGCATACCAAGAAATTATGAAAATGCCTATTTAACAGCTAAAAGAAGGAATAAATAATGAATCAACTTTTTCAGCAAATAAAAAACATTTTCAAAAATCTTCCTGTTGCAAATAGAATATCCTTTTTTGTTCTGTTATTTCTCTTTCTTGGCGCTTTTGGGGGAATAGTTTTTTGGGGGACAACTCCTGATTACGAATTACTATATGCAAACCTCTCTCCGGAAGATGCATCAGCAGTTATATCGAAACTAAAGGACAATAAAACCCCTTATAAATTAGAAAACAACGGTGCAAGCATCTATGTGCCTTCTGATAAAGTTTATGACATCAGAATGGAGCTTGCTACTGAAGGCATTCCTAATGGAGGAGGCGTTGGCTTCGAAATTTTCGACAAAAACAGTTTTGGACTGACAGATTTTGTTCAAAAGGTCAATTACCAAAGGTCTCTTCAAGGAGAATTAAAAAGAACAATTTTAAAACTTGATGCAGTAAGTGATGTGCGAGTCCATCTTGCAATTCCTCAGGAATCGCTCTTCATAGAAAACAGCAGTCCTCCAAAAGCCTCAGTTGTCCTCAAACTGAAACCGGGACATACATTATCAAAAAAACAGGTAATGGGCATAGTTAATCTTGTGGCAGGCTCTGTTGAAAGATTGAAACCTGAAAATGTCACAGTTATTGACTCAAAAGGGAATATACTCTCATCAAAGGAAGACAGTTTAGGCGGCATTGGAAGCAATATTCAAATTGAATACAAACAGTCCGTTGAGAGCATTCTTGAGAAAAGGATTCAGACGATGCTCGAAAAGGTCGTTGGCAAGGATAATGTAATCTCCCGAGTATCAGCCGACATTGACTTCAACCAAATAGAATTGACAGAAGAAAAATATGATCCTGATTCTGTAGTTGTAAGAAGCGAAGAGCTCAATGAAGAAAGAAATGTTTCAACTCCAATAACGGGCAACGGTGCTGAACAAAGTCAATCTTTTACACAAGTTCAAAATGCAACGGAATCAACAAATACAAATGAAGTCAAAAACTATGAAATCAATAAGACAATAAGCCATCAAGTCATACCATCAGGAAACATTAAATCTTTATCTGTAGCTGTATTAATCAATGGCACATATAAAAAATCAGATGAATCAGGCAAAAGTGAATATATTCCTCGCACTGAGGAAGAAATGAAAAAGTTTACTGACATAGTAAAAACAGCAGTGGGCTATACAGAAGAAAGAGGAGACAAAGTAGAAGTAGTGAATATCCCCTTTGAAGCAGATGAGGTTACAGAAACTGAACCCACAGGTTTTTTTGACAATGATATGGTTGAAATCCTCATAAAATACCTCTCAATCCTCTTATCAATAGTAATCATTTACTTCCTAATCCTCAAACCTGTAATTGGATGGATTACAAGGCCTTTAAGTAAAGAAGAATTAGCAATGACTTATCCTATAACGGTTTCTGAAGCAGAAAAAAGAATAGAAGGTTCTACAGGAGAAAATGCGCAAATTGGAAGCGGCTCGAGACAAAAGGCATTAGAGCTTGCAAGAAATAATCCTGAGCTTGCAGGACAAATAATAAAAGGATGGTTAAACAAGGAGAGTTAATCGAAGATGGCAGAGACAAATATTTCGTATACAAAGAAAGCGGCGATTTTACTTTATGTCTTAGGTGAAGATATGGCTTTTGAAATTTTGAAGAATTTGAACAGCCACGAAGTAAAGGAAGTCCTAAGCCATTTAAACAAACTCGATGAAGTTTCTGAAAATGAATTAAATGCCATAATGGATGAATTTTACAATCAAGCCGCAGGGACAGGCGGTTTTATCAAGCCAGACAGAGCATATGCTTCAAAATTGATGAAAAAAGTTGAAAAAATAATGAAAACAAAAAAAGAAGAAGATGATGTTTATACAGAATTTATAAATGATGAAGGAATAGAGCTTCTTAAAAAGACTGACCCTGAACTTGCAGCAAATTTCTTGAAGTCACAGCATCCTCAAGTTATCGCTCTTATCATTTCTCGTTTAGATGCAAGCTCAGCAGCCACAATTACTGAAAAGCTTCCCAAAAAAATCCAAAGCGATGTAATTGCACGAATGGCCAATCTGAAAGAGGTCGCCCCTGATGTTATCAATGAAATAGATGAACTCCTCGTAAAAGAATTGCGCAATCTTGGAGGCAAACAGAAAAACGCAATTGGAGGAATAAAGCCGGTGGCTGAAATACTCAATCACCTTCCAAAATCGATTGAAGGAAAAATTCTCGATGCCATTTCTGAGATGGATAAAGAAATAGCGCAAAAGATAAAGGAACATATGTTTGTTTTTGAAGACCTTGTTATGCTCGACGGAAGAGACCTTCAGGCAGTGCTTAAAGAAGTTGACGGTCAAAAACTCGCTCTTGCTCTTAAAGCAGCCAGTGATGAATTAAAAGAAAAGATTTTCAGCAATGTATCTGAAAGAGTCAAAGATATGATTATTGATGATATGGAAACGATGGGTCCTGTGAAACTCAAAGATGTAGAAAAAGCCCAGCAGGATGTTGTAGCCATAGCAAGAAAACTTGAAGAAGACGGAAAAATCTCCTTTGGAATAGGCGCTGAAGAAGAAATGGTAGTTTAAATAAGTTTGGAGGAATCAATTTTGACTATTTCACCATTCAAATTTGAAGAACTAAATTCTCAGCAACAAATATCTAAACGGAAAAAAGTAATCGATAAGTTCAAAAAACTGACGCTTTTAACTGGCTCCCCATCTGTCCCTTCAAAGGAAGAGAAGGAAAAAGAAAAGAAGGAAGATGTATTAAAAAATCAACATCAACCAGTTGATAAAACCCAAAATAATGAAGTCGAAGATGCTTACAAAAAAGGATTTTCTGATGGTGAAGAATCGGCATTGAAGGCAACCAAAGAAGTTTGTGACCTTTTCAAAATAGCTCTCTCCGAAATGAATAGAAAAGCTGATGAATTGAAGATGGACGCCCTTGAGTTTGCAGTGAAACTGGCTTCTGCCATAGCTGAAAAGATACTTACCTATGAAATTTCCATTAAAGAGGAATACCTTTTTGAATCAATTAAAAAAAATTTAGAAAATATTCCAAAATCTGAAAAAATCAAACTTATTCTCAATCCGGAGGACCTTAAAAGATTCAAAGCCTGCCATCCTGTTGTTGAAAAAATATTAGGAGACTTTGAAGAAAAACTCGTAGTCGAGTCAAGCAAAAAGGTTCAAGCAGGTGGATATATAATCGACACTGAAACTCACCGAATCGACGCTTCCATTGAAAAACAGATTCAGACTTTAACGAAACGCCTCATTGAAGAAATACCAAAGGAGAGTGAGGACGGATAAATGGAATTCAGCACGGAAAGATATTTAAAAGTCGTTAATGAAACCAATCCTCTCGACCTTTATGGTAAAGTGACGAAGGTTGTTGGACTTGTAATTGAAGGATATGCCCCAAATGCAATTATTGGTTCCTCCTGTCTTATTTACCCTGATGAAGGACAATCTCCTATAGAAACTGAAGTTGTCGGTTTTAATGAAGGAAAAGCCTTATTAATGGCACTAGGTGATATCAGAGGCATTGGTCCCGGCAGTCTCATCAAAGTTGTCAAAAGCAAGGCATCTATAAATGTTGGGGAAAATTTTCTTGGCAGAATTATTGACGGTTATGGCAACCCTATAGACAATAAAGGACCGCTGTGGGGCAGTAAGGAATATCATATCTATGCAGACCCTCTAAATCCTCTTGAAAAAAATATCATAAGCGAAAAATTAGATCTTGGGATAAGAAGCATCAACGGTCTCCTCACATGCGGCAAAGGTCAAAGAATGGGAATCTTTGCAGGCTCAGGTGTGGGGAAAAGCGTCTTGATGGGAATGATTGCAAGAAATACAAAAGCTGATGTAAATGTCGTTGCCCTCATAGGAGAAAGAGGAAGAGAAGTTAGAGAATTTATTGAAAGAGATTTGGGAAAGGAAGGATTGAGAAGGTCTGTCGTGGTTGCCGTAACTTCCGACCAAAGCCCACTTGTTAGAGTTAGAGGAGCATTCATAGCTACTACAATAGCAGAATACTTCAGAGATTTAGGGCTTGATGTAATTCTAATGATGGATTCTGTTACGCGTCTTGCTATGGCGCAGAGAGAGGTCGGTTTGGCAATTGGTGAACCACCCACAACGAAAGGATATACGCCATCTGTATTTGCAATGTTACCCAAGCTTCTTGAAAGAGCGGGACTTTCAAATAACAGCGGTAGTATAACAGGGCTCTATACTGTGCTTGTTGAAGGCGATGATTTCAATGAACCGGTATCGGATGCAATGAGGTCTATTTTGGACGGCCATCTATGCCTCACAAGAGAGTTAGCGGCAAGGAACCATTATCCTGCCATAGACATTCTGCTAAGCGTAAGCAGAGTTATGAAAGATATCGTAAGTGATGAACACAATGAATATGCAAAAAAACTTATTGAAAACTTAGCTGTTTATAAGAAAGCCGAAGATTTAATCAATATTGGAGCATATGTAAAGGGAAGCAATCCCTCGATTGATAAAGCCATAGAAATGATAGACAGCATAAATGAATATTTAAAGCAGGGTATAAATGAAAGAGTGAGTATGGAACAGTCAATTGCCCAGCTTATACAGCTGTTCAAAAAATACGAAGCCTCAAATAAAGGATCTGAATAATGGCTAAGGAAAAATTTAAACTTCAAAAAGTTCTCGATTTCAGGGAATTGAAAGAACAACAGCTTCAGGTTGAAGTTGCTGAAATCAGATCCAACCTTGAAAGGGAAAAGATTAATCTGAAAAAGAAAAGAAGCAATCTCTTAAAATATAAAAAGATACTGGATAAGTTTCAGAAAAAACCAGCATCAAGTCAAGAATACAAAACCTATCTGGAATATATCGATTACCTTATAAGAGATATAAAAATTCAAGGCGAAGTCATACAAGAGCTCCACAACTCACTTGTTTCCTCAATGGAAAAATTGAAAAAAGCCTGTCAGGACAAACAAATTCTCGAAAAATTGAAAACTCGGGAAATTCAAAAAGCAAAAGCAGATGAGGAAAAAACTGAACAGAATTTCTTAGATGAAATCGGTTTAAAGATAAATGGGAAAAACAAAAAAGAGGGAAAATAAAAAATGGAGATTTTTAAAACGAACAAAATATTAAAAAGCTGTTTTGCCATATTGTTGATCAAAGTTTTCCTCTTCGGTTTTTTCATAGTGGCCGCACAAATCAACGAAAAGGAGAATAAGATTGAAGCTTCTGCCTCTGTTGCAGAGTCTAAAGAAGTGAAAAAAGAATCAAAAAAACCTGCTGATGAAAAGTACAACGAGTTGAAAATAGCTCTTTTTGAGAAAAAAGAAGAAAAATTAAAAGAAGAAGAAGAGCGTATTTCTCTTGCAAAGAAAGAGTTGGAAGAAAAGATAGCTGAATTGAAAAGACTTCGTAGTGAAATTGAAAATCTCTTAAAGAAAAAAGAAGAAAAGGATGAGAAAAAACTTCAGCATCTTGTAAAAATCTACTCATCTATGAAGGGACAACAGGCAGCATCAATCATAGAGCGTTTGCCTGATGAAACCATCATAGAAATATTCCTGAGAATGAAAAGCGACCAAGTAGCAAAAATTTTGCCATCAATGTCTAAAGAAAGAGCTGTAAAGGTAACACAACTTTTAACCTCAAAGGATTAAAAAAATGGATTTAAATATTCTTCCAAAGGAAATAAACATTCAGGAAGATAACCCAGCCAAAACAGAAGCACCTTTAGCGAAGAAAAAGACTTCAAAACTATCCAAAAGGGAAAATAAAAATGCTTCAGAGAATGTAAAAAAGGCATCCAATTTTCAAAAAGAGATCAATAAAATCATACACAAGAAAAAAGCAGATTCTAATAACGAAACTGATTCTAATACGAATGAATCTCCTGAAGAGAT
>RFHX01000088.1 GCA_003695725.1 Candidatus Schekmanbacteria bacterium | reverse complement strand
GTTTTATAAAAAAAAAGAGTCAACAAGTTTTTTTTATTTTTTGATAGAGAAAAAGTGCAAATGCGGAAATTTTAATCTTCATATCATATTAGCGGTGCGTTTTTTTATGTTATTATATTAAAAAAATAGCACTATTTTATTAATTTTTTGGTCAAAGCAGGGTGTAGAGCAATATGAAAATACCTCTAAGAGATAATGCTGTTATAGCGGTTATCGGCGGAGGGCCATCAGGAGCGGCTTTCGCAATAAGATTATTGCGAAAAGCTACAGAGATTGGCAAAAAGATTGATGTGATCATATTTGAAGGAAAGGATTTTAAGATACACTATAATCAGTGTGTTGGTGTGCTTTCTCCACCCTTGATGGATATTCTTGAAAAAGAGCTTCTTGTTGAATTGCCTCCATCTCTCTATAAACGCTCTATTCATGGATACCGCCTACATGGAGGAAATAAAGAAGTCCTCCTTTTTGATAGAGGCACTTCAGGAATGACAATAACAGTGCGAAGGGTTGAATTTGACCGTTTTTTGCTTGATACAGCTCTTAATCTTGGGGCACGTCTTATTAGAAGCAGAGTAATAAATATCGAATTTTTTCAACCTGAAGAAAAAAATGGGGAGGTTAGAATTTACAGTGAAAGCGGATATACCAAAGCGGACTGTGTGGTAGGTGCTTTTGGTCTTGACAGCACATTGCTCTCTGTATTGGAAAATGTAACAAAAAAGAGCAAGAAACCTTACAAGCGCCCCAAGAAAATGCTGAAAACATTCATTACCAAATTTCATGCTGACCCTGTTTTTCTCAGAAAATATGTCGGCAATATTATTTATGCTTATCTTAAGCCGCCTGAAATTCCACGAATTGAGTTTGCGGCAATTTCTCCTAAGGGAGACCACATTATCATAAATATAGCAGGTGAGAAGGTAACTTCTCTTGATATGGATATGTTTCTTTCACTGAAAGATGTAAAAGAGCATTTGCCGTCATTTAATCCCTCTGACCTAAGCTATTTCGAGGGGAGATTCCCTACTTCGCCTTCAAAAAATCCATATGGCGACCGTTATGTTTGTGTTGGTGATGTAACAGGATGGATGAGACCCTTTAAAGGGAAAGGAATTAATGTTGCCATCACAACAGGAATGCGGGCGGCAGATGCAATAATTGAAGGAGGCATTGGTAACGATTCATTTTCAAAATATGAAGAGAGTTGTAAAGAGCTTTTGGATGATTATATTTATGGCGCATTTGTAAGATTTCTTTGCATAAAGGCATCTCGGCTTTTTGTTGGTAGAATGATTCAAATGTCTCTCATAAACCCTATTATTTATGATGCGCTTTTTGATTCTGTATCAGGACATAGACCTTACAAAGAAATTATAAAAAGTTTGATCAAACCAGAACTAGCTTCAAAGGAAATTATTTCATTTATAAAAAAACTATTAAGGGGGAAAAGAAAAATGGGAGAAATAAAAATAAGAAACCTTGCAAGGCATGATATTGAAGCAATAGTAAAAATTGATGAAAAAATTACAGGCCGTCCCCATGAAGCATATTGGACTGGCAAGATATCCAAATATTTAGCTAGTGAACCGGGTGCATGTCTTGCAGCAGAAATAGAAGGAAAAGTTGTAGGTTTTGTCTTAGGTGACATTCGAGGATGGGAATATGCTGTGCCTACTTGCGGGTGGCTCGATGTTATAGGTGTTGATGTGGAATATCAGGGAATGGGTATAGGAAAAAAACTTATAGAAGCTCTTTTTTCTTTTTTTAAAAAGTCAGGAATTGAGAATGTAGTTACTATGGTCAATTGGAATGAAGCAGACCTCATCGATTATTTCCGTTCACAGGGATTTGAACGAGGTGAATATATCAATATGATAAAGAAACTCTAATGACTTTTTGGGTTTTGCCTTGTTTTTATAAGATTTTCGAATACCTCTACTGCTTCAACCATATCATCAGCGTAACCATCGATGTTGAGTTTTTTTATATCTTCTCCTTTAATTGATGGCCCTCCTGCCATGATCAATGGACATTGATTTTTAAATTCTTTTTTTAGTTTGGTGGCAATTTCTTTAACTATTTTTTTCCCTGCTGTTGTAAATGATGAAATTCCAACAGCATCGACGCTATTGGTTTTACACAAGTCTATGAATTTTTCAGCTGACACATCAACACCAGCATCTATTACGCCGTATCCTTTGGACTCAAACATTGTTTTAACAAGATTTTTCCCTATTTCATGAATGTCTCCTTTTACAGTTCCTATTAACAATCTTTTTCTTTTTGTCTTGAAAGATTTTTTGTTCTTCCAAAGAAGTCTGACAGCTTTTTCCATAGTTTCTACTGAGAGAAGAATATGGGGGATTGATACTCTATGCTTGTTATAATCATCGGAAATCCATTTTATACCTCGTGCAAGACCCTTGGAATAGATATTTTGGGCTGATATTTTGTATTTGAGCGCTTTTTTCAGAGTTTCTCTTAAATTTCTATTATTCCCTGAATAAACTCTATCTGCGCATTCCTTTAATGCATTCTGGACCTCTTTGTTTAGGATTTTATATTTTCTTCCTGTTTCAATAAATGCTGCTATGTTTTCTAATGGCGCATCAGCGGGGATTGAGCATGCCGTAGCCAAAATAAAGTTTTCAAAAAGTTCCATTTTATTTAACAATGTTTGAGTTTCCCTTTTGACATTTTCTTCAGTCGATTCTGTTATTATCGATACAGGGTCTATATTTCCTATTAGAACGATATTCTGTGGTATCAATCTTGCCGCATCTTCGAGGTCAACCATTGAGTCAAGACTTAATCCGTGTGCACCGCATCTTGTAAGAGTGTGCAAGAGATGGAAGGAATCACCGCAGATATGGATATGGGATGGATATTTTTTGAAATTTTTAAAGAGTTTTTTTAGGTATGGCAGACAAAAAAGCTTAAAATCTTCATTAGATAAAAATATTGCCGACGGTTCGGCTACAGTGAAATAATTTGCACCTAAAGATATCTGTTCTTTTGCATATTCGAAAAGAAATGAGGTGCATTTATCGAGAAGGGCAAAGGCCAAATCTCTTTCCTTTTTTAAGGTTAATGAAAATTTTTCAGCTCCTGCTAAAAGAGCTGCAAGAGTAAAAGGGCCAGTAACTGAGGCAGGAATAAATTTACCTTTAAACTTTTTTGAAAGTTCAGGAATTACAGCAAGCGAGATTGATGTCAATTTCCCCTTTTTTGGTGATGGGATTTTTAGTCTTTCCACATCTTTCAATGAACTTATGAGCGGTTCTGCGATTGAAGGGTCTTCATCATCCGAATAATTGAGAGTTGCTCCTAAGCATTCTGCTTCTTCTGCAATTCCGCCAATATTGAAAATTATATCAGGATTGAATGTTTCTGCATAAGCAATTAAGGATTCAAGCTTTGCTTTTTTATCGAAGAGACAGTCAATATGGCGGTATCCTGCAATTTTTATTCCTGATTCGGAGCTGCCGGGAAAAACCAACCTTCTTTTAACCCTTTTGACAATGTCTATCAATTCCATTATTTTTTTTGGAAAAGTTTAGAAAAATATGTTTCATCTTATAAAATAAATAATTAACAATAATTTTTTGATAGAATCAATATATGTAGGGAGGAAATGAGAAATGTTGCTTGGAATATGCGGGAGCGGAAGAAAGGAAGGAAATACGGGAAGGCTCATTAAAAAAATTCTTGAATCGACAGGAATGGAAAATGAGATGGTTTGGCTTATCGATATTGGTATAGGATATTGCACCGGATGTATGAAATGCGCTATGGAAGGAGAATGCTGGCAAAAAGATGGGATGAGCGAACTTTATGGTAAATTGATCAGTTGTGATGGTCTCATCCTTGGATCTCCCTGTTATTATGGAGATGTATCCGGACTCTTCAAGAGTTTCATAGACCGTTCGATTGCTCTTGGTTATATGGGTGTTGGCAAAGAATCAGAAATTCCTATGCATGGAAGAAAACCTCTTGCGGGCAAGCCGGTAGCTTTGGTTTCTGCTGTAGCAGCACATGGTGCCCAGAGGGCTTTGGAAACGATGGAGATGTATGTTCAGTTTAGTGAAATGAAATTGATCGATAAAATTGAAGCTGCAACGGGGATGAAAGATGTTAATGATATACCGGAGTTAATCGAAAAAGCTGTATCAGTTGGCAATAAAATGTCAAAAGCATTGAATGAAAAATAATATAAAGATATCATCAGGAAAAGGAAGAACAAAGGTTACAATTGAAGCAAGAATTCTTGGCAATGACCTATTGATTTCTCTTTATGGAGGCACGAAGCCACATATAGGCGCTGTTGCTCTTTCAGTTACAAGGAGAAGCCTTAAAAATAGAAAAAAAAAGAGTGCATCCACATCTATCCTTACATTGACAGGTCATAAAGATGATTTGATTGCTAAGAGTGTTGCTGAAAAAGTTTCAACAGAATTGGGACGGAATGTTGTAGTTGCAGCAGGTGTACACATAGAAAAAGCCAAAGATGAAGAAATTTTGAAGATCATTGAAGAATCAGAAAAGTGCGCTGACAAGATAATCAGAAGATTTACTTCTATGAAATGATTTGACATTGAAAGTTCATTGAAGTTATTTAAATGCTTCAAGGAACAGCGTTTTTTTGATTTTATTATAATTATAATGAAAAAGAAAAATATAATAGTTGCAGTCACGGGCGCAACAGGGGCGCTCTATGCTTTAAAACTTGTTGATTATTTAGCGACGCGCTCAGATATTGATGTTTCGTTGATTGTCAGTGATAATGGTAAGCTGATATTTGAGCATGAGACAGGCATATCTATAAATGAACTCTATAAAAAATGTGATTATGTATATGAAAACGACGATTTGAGCGCGCCTATAGCGAGCGGCTCATTCAAGCGCTCAGGGATGATAATAATCCCTTGCAGTATAAAAACAATGTCTGCGATTGCCCTTTCAATGGCAAGTAATCTCATCATAAGGGCAGCAGATGTCAATTTGAAGGAGAAGATGCCTCTTGTCATCTGTTTAAGAGAAACACCTCTTCATTTAGGACATTTGAAAAATCTATCGCGTCTTGCTGAGATAGGAGGTATTGTGTTTCCTCTTTCACCTTCATTTTATCACAAGCCCAAAAGCATAGAGGAAATTGTAGATTTCACTGTTGGACGGGTTCTTGACCTTCTTGGAATAGATAATGAGCTTTCACGCCCTTATACTGGAATAGAAGAGGAATGAATCTTATGGAAGATATGAAAGGCTTTAATCCCCGAGTTGAATTGGTGAGCATAACCGATAATGCAGAGAAGGTTATCGAGGATGCTGGAAGAACCTGTTATCTCTCATTTGATAAAAAAACACCTGACAGTGAAAAGAAATTCATTCAGATGCTCATTAGACGGGGACACTTATCTGTTCTTGAACATGCATCTGCAACCTTCCGGATTAAAGGGGGCTCTCGGGCTTTTACTCATCAACTTGTAAGGCATAGACTTTGCGCTTTTTCACAGCAATCGCAAAGATATGTAAGTGAAAAAAATTTTGATTATGTCGAGCCTTACTCCATTTCTTCCAAACCTGAAGCACATAAGGTTTTTATAGAGACAATGGAAACAATCAAGAATGCTTATAAAACATTGCAGGATATGGGTATAAAAAATGAAGATGCCCGTTTTGTTCTGCCTAACGCAGTCAAAAGTGAAATAGTCATAACTGCAAATTTCAGAGAATGGCGCCATATTCTTGAAGTCCGCCTTAAACCTGATGCGCAATGGGAGATAAAAGAAATCTGCCTTCGTATATTAGATATTTTAAAGAGTAAAGCACCTTCTGTTTTTGGAGACCTTCCAAATAGTAAATAGTTTTTAAT
>RFHX01000087.1 GCA_003695725.1 Candidatus Schekmanbacteria bacterium | reverse complement strand
TTTAAAACCTGTTTCGCCCTTTCTATAAATAAAACTTCTATTTCTTTTGAGTTTTCAGTTAAATAAGAAAAGAAATTTTGATTTCTATGTGTAATTTATTTTGAAAAGGAGGAATACAATTATGGCGCCCCATTTAAAAAGGATAATTACTACATTTGTGATAGTTTTTTCTATATCTCTAATTGCCGGCTATGGCTGTAAGAGTCCTGAAGAAAAAGTAAAATCACATATTGCAAAGGCAGAAGAACATCTCAAAAATAATGACTATAATAGAGCTATCATCGAACTGAAAAATGCACTTCAAATAAATCCTTCTTCAGGCGAAGCACTTTATTATCTTGGGAAATCTTATATGGGTAGAAGAGAGCTATCTAAAGCAGAAGAACAGTTCAACAAAGCAATTGAAAATGGTTTTGATAAACCAGATTTGCACCTGCAATTGGGGATCATTAAACTTGCAGGTAATAAGATTGATGACGCTCTCACAGAGTTCAAAAAGGTTATTGCTGTCGAGCCTGATAATAAGGAAGCGCTAAATAATATAGCCAATGCGCAAATCTATAAGGAAAACTTTGATGAAGCAGAAGCAATCTTAGATAAAATAATCAAAATAGATCCATCATTTCCAAAAGCATATATTACAAAAGGACATCTTTATTCTAAAAAGAAGCTATTCGATAAAGCAGAATTCTTTTATAAAAAAGCTTTGGAAATCAACCCAAAAAATTTTGAAGCTGTCCTGAGTCTTGCAAATTTTTATGTAAAAAAGAAGGACTATGCTGCTGCAGAAAACACTTTCAAAAAAGCAATTGAATTAAATCCTCAGCATTATGACTCACATTTTCTTCTTGGCGTCCTTTATTTGGACCAAAAAAAATATGACGAAGCCGCAAATGAAGGAGAAGAATTAAATAAGATAAATTTCAAACTTGCAGGAGGAAATTACTTAAAAGGTGTTGCTTTTTTGATGCAGGGAAAGCTCGACGATGCATTTACACATCTTCAGGAAGCAGTAAATAAGGCACCAGGATTTGCTGAAGCAAGATTTTATTTTGCATTAGCCCATGAAGCAAAGGGGAATATTCAGCAGGCAATAAGTGAATTGAAGACCGTGCAAAAAATTAAGCCCAACTTTCCTCAAGTCCATTTATATCTTGGCACTCTCTATCTTCGCCAAGGGTGGAATGATGAAGCTATATCGGAATTTGAGAAGATAACCACATTAGCACCTGAAAACCCTCTTGCATACAGCACATTGGGACAAGCATACACATTGACAAACCAGCCTGATAAAGCAGAAGAGGAATTTAATAAAGCAATAGAGACAAATCCTGAATTTGCGCCTTCTTATCTCAACCTTGGGAAATTCTATTCAAGCACAGGAAGAATCGATTCGGCAATTGAAGAATTTGAAAAAGCGCTAAAAATCAATCCGGACTTCTTAAATGCAAGATATAATCTTATAATAAGCTATATTCGGGATAAACAGTATGATAAAGCTATCAAAGAATGCAATAAAGGCCTAAAACAGGCAAAAGACAATCCAGTACTTCTCAATCTCTTAGGATCAACTTATTATTATAAGAAGAATGAATCAAAAGCTATTGAATACTTTCGCAAAGCCATCAAGATAGCTCCTAAATTCATCTCCTCTTATAACAACATTGCTACAATTTATATAAGAAAAGGAAATTATGCAGAGGCAGAAAAGATACTCAATGAGGCATTAAAAAAATCTCCTTCAAATATTTCCGTAATCAGAAGGATTGCAACACTAAATCTTGTCAATGGAAAGCCAAGGAAGGCAATTGAAGTATTGGAGAATAGTATAAAATCAAATCCTGACAACATTCAGTTAATGGTTTATACAGCACGACTCTATCAACGACTTGGACTTGCTGAAAAATCAAAAGGGCTTGCAGAAAAAATAATTAACATCAATGATAAAGCCATCGTTGGTTACGATTTACTTGGACTTTATTATGTTACGAAGAGAGATTTCCAGCAGGCAGAAAAGGAATATAACAAAATCCTTTCCATTCAGGAAGACAGCCCACTGGCCTACCTTCGTCTTGGCACCCTTTATGCAGTATCTAAAAAATATGAAAAGGCATTGGAATTTTTAGATAAAGCCCTTTCAAAAGCGCCAAATTCCAATGAAATAAAAATGCAAAAAATAAATGTCCTTTCTGTACTCAAGAAATATGACGAAGCTTTGGCAATAGCCAATGCAATGGCAAAGGACAACCCGAAATCATCGGTACCTTTGAGAATTGCGGGAAATCTAAATATGGAAAAAGGTGATTTCATGGCTGCTGAATCAAACCTTATGAAAGCACTAAAACTTTCCCCCAAATCAACAGAAACTTTGATTACACTTGCTCAGTTATATTTGAAGAAAAATGACAAAAAGGATGCTATTAGATATTTCAATAAAGCACTATCGTTAAATCCAAAGAATCCGTCAGTGCTATTCAATCTTGGCTCTATATATCAGGAAGAGAAAGAATATGATAAAGCAATTTCTTATTATGAAAAGGCATTGGAAAGCGCACCAAATTCCGTGCCTGTATTGAACAATCTTGCTTGGGTTTATGCAGAAACAGGCAAAGATTTCAAAAAATCATCAGAATTAGCTTCAAAAGCTGCAAGAATTGCGCCTAAGAATGGTGCTGTTGTTGATACTCTCGGGTGGATATACCTTAAAAGAGGAATGGTAAAGGAAGCAAAAAAACAATTTGAAAAGGCACTTACATTGATGCCTGACAACGCTGAGATACACTTTCATTTGGGGAAATCTTTACTTCGTCTTGGTGATAAAGCAGGTGCCAAAAAGTCATTCCAAAGGTCTCTTGAATTGTCGCAAAATTTTGCTGGAGCAGAAGAGGCAAGACGGTTTCTAAAAAATAATTAATTATCCCTTACGCGAATAAGATATAACGCTACAAGAGAAGTACCCAACAAAATGATTGTTGATGGCTCAGGTACAGGTGTTGTATTTGCTATAACATATTCTCCAACTCCCGGAGCATAATAATCAGGGTCATATGTTAAAAGCACGGAATCATTTTGAGGCAAAAGAGAGTTATCAACAAATCCATAAAGATACTGAGTTCCTCTGATATATTGGCTTCCCGGAAGGTCTCCTGCATTTACACCAATTGTAATCCCATTAAAATCATTTGGAAATGAATAACTCCCATTGGAATAACTTCCCGAATGAATTGGATCCGTTACACCATCTAAATTCAGATAACTGAATAATATATCAGTGCTACCCTCTGTGAGAGTCACTTGAAAAGTATCTGAACCATAGAAAACCGTTGGATAACCGCTTTCATTGAAATGAGAAACATTATTCCAAGTAATGACAAGTTTCCTTGAACCTGGAGTCCCTATTAGATTTGCCCATATTCCTGTATTTGGATCAACCGAACCATCCTCTTTTGCATCAGGGCTGATTGAAAGATTATCCCATAAGGGTGCAATCATTTTCATCGACTCATTTGGTTGTGGCCCATTTACACCCATCGGCTGTTCAGCCGGGAATGAACCATTCCAAACAACGACATTCTGATCATCAAAAGTAATCGTTCCATTACTGTTTAACCACAAATTGCTGTATGTATTTCCATAAAAACTGAAATCAAATCCAATATTGTAATTTACAGAAAAACCTCCCGAAAAAGGGAAATTATTCGGTCCCTGTAAAACTAATTGGCCTAAATTGGATTCCCAAATTAATGTGGCATTCGCTAATGGGCTAAAAATAATAG
>RFHX01000086.1 GCA_003695725.1 Candidatus Schekmanbacteria bacterium | reverse complement strand
GCTATATAATTACATTATCATTAAAAAGGAGGATTGATAAATAATGGATAAAATAAAGTTTAATGATGAAGGCAAATCAGCATATGAAAAGATTTTATCTGTTTGGCCCAAAATAATTCGTAAAAGAAAGGAGGAAAAACTTTCAACCTATCTTTCACTCTTGATGTACAAAGAAAAAAAGAAAATAGCCGACCAAAGTTTGGTGATTGAAGCAGCTCGATTTGTGTTTCCAAAGTCTTATGACCCGATTTTTCATATGATCGAGGACATTGAAAAATTTAGAAGAGAAATGCTTGAACCTTTCAAAGACATAAATGCATATAGAAAAATGCCCGTAAAAGTTAGAAGATGGAAAAGGAAAGGGATAAACAAAAAAAATAGGAATTCAAAAAAAAGGATTACTGCTTTTTGCGCAAGTCCTCGAAAAAACGGGAATACAGATTTGCTCATTGAAGAAGCGCTAAAGGGCGCACAATCAGTAGGAGCAACAACAGAGAAAATTATGCTTCAAGACAAAAAAATAAAATATTGTATCGGATGCAGAAGATGTAAAGATCCTGATTTCGGTAAAATTTGCATAATTAAAGATGATATGGATGAGATTTACCAAAAGATTATTGACTCAGATTCTTTAATAATCGGATTTCCTATCTACACAGGCAGAGAATGCGCCCAGCTTTCTACTTTTTTCGACCGTTGGGATGCTTACGAAAGATATATGTTGACTTCTATTCTTAAACCGGGACGCACTGCATTGGTTATCGGGACATGGGGATATACACATATTGACACTTATGACCATATCATCGAAACAGTTATATCAATTCTAAATCTTCATAAGGTAGAAACCATTGAAGCAATCTCTGCCTGTGCTTTTGAGGGAATTCTACACGGACTGGATGAAAAAAGAATAGGAATAATTTCAAAATATCCAAAAGAGCTCAAAAAGGCATATGAAGCAGGCAAAGCTCTTGCCCTATCATAGACTCATTATTTTTATGCAGATTATCTTTTATACAGAAATCTGAAGATTCTTTATTGACTCCTTCTCATATGAGATACTGCGCCTTCTCGAATGGAGAAAGAAGAAGACTACGAAAAAAAAGGAACCATCAACTCTTGAAAAGATATAGAAAGTTTCCCAAAGGCAACTTTTATATATAAAGAATGAAGGTTGATTATCTAAAATCAAGATTCATCTCTAAGGGACTAATTCATCAAGTGTATTTTTATCCATTTCAATAAATCTGCTTGTAAGAAGTGCAATACCTTTATAGAAATTGGAATCAGATTTTTCATACACATTTTTGCACAAGTCATCAGCCCACCTTGAAAGATGCTCATTCATAAACCTCTTTTGAAGATTCAAAAGGTTCTTTGCTTCTTCTTCCTTTCCTTCTGATATCAATTCATAATGGCGGACACATAGTATATGCATTGCCTCTAATTCCAATCCAATATGGTCAACAATTTCATTTGTTTCAGAAGTATCTATACCGCACATTTCATAGAATTTCTTCACAGATATCGTATGGGGTCCCATCAATTGGCCTTTTATTACTTCATCACCAACTTTTTTTGTACCGAGATAGACCGATTCATAGGGAGTAACATATTTCCCCAATGGTATTCTAAATAAATCTCGATATTCCTGCTCCAATTCACTAAAATTGACTGACCTATATGAAGTAAATTCTTTGAAGCAGGTAGATACATCATCGCCAAATAAATCTTCAAGCTCTGATAAAAAATTAGCGTCTGAAAAGATTCTTATCAATTCAACGGTTGGCGGATTTAAAAAAACAGCGGAGAGGAATTTGTAAATTCCTCTCCTAATCTCAAAGAGCGAGGAGGGCGCTTTGAGTGTGTGAATATTTTCGATATTTTTTTGTTTTTCAGCCATTTTCCTACTCAAATGTTATCACCGGATTTGTTAATCCAGTATCTGCAAAATCATCCGGCGGTGTGCCGCTCGGTCCTGTTGCATCTGACTGATAATCAAGGGCTCTTCCAACACAAGTCGATACACATGCAGGTTTCAATCCATTTCTTACGCGCTGATAGCAGAATGTGCATTTTTCCATCTTCTTCGTGTTTTCATTGAATCTCGGCGCATGGTATGGACATGCCTGCTCGCAATACCTACATCCAATGCATTTATCTTGGTCAATAAGCACTATACCATCGTCAGAATCCTTTGAAATTGCCCCTACCGGACAAGATGCCAGACATGCAGGATTAAGACAATGGTTGCATGCCTGCGAGAAGAATGGCACCTCCCCCTCACTGCTTATTTCTTTTGTGACAACCCAGCGATAACTTACCTCTTTGGGTACATCATCGTTCCTTACAACAAGGGGTGATTTTTTAGGGTCAGTATTATTTTCCGATTTGCAAGCAACTACACATGCGCGGCATCCTGTGCATTTGACAACATCATATTTCCATCCGTATTGACTCATTTCTAACCTCCTCGGTTTTCATTATGTTAAATTTTCATACTTTTTCTACTTTTACAGGGCTATCATAAAAAGAAGCGCTTCCGCCTACCTTGTCCTGCAAACAAACATATCCAGATGAATCATCCGGGTCTAACATCATCAATGGTGATGCTGCGATTCCTGCGCCTCTTGTTTTATCATACCCCGACTTCACTTTTTTCCCATTCAGCTTTGTTATCTGATGAGGTTTTGATGCCATTTCCCAGTGGCCATAGCTATGCGTTATTGCAATTACTCCATCACGAATTTTCGTAACTTTCACTTTACCAATTGAGGTAGTACCATCCTTTGATGTAATTTTGACAAGGTCACCAGTTTCGACTCCCAGTGATGCGGCATCATTTGCACTAATTTCAACGAAATTTTCAGGCTGCAGCATCATAAGCCACGGATTGACAGCAGTCCTTGCCTGTGCGTGAAATACTTTTTTATATGTGATGAGCGTATACGGATAGGAGCTGTCAGTTGTAATCGCTGTCCCCTTCACACCTTTTACTGCCTCATAAGTTGCAGTTGGTGTAAATGCATTTCCTGTCATTGGGTCTTTCGTAGTGGCAAGGACATCGGAATAGAAATGGACAATTTTACCATATCTATGCGCCATATATTCTCCATCGTATTCTGAGCCGCTGTCTTCGAAAACACCTCCTTTAGCAAGAATTTCGTCAATCGATGAAGGAAGTCCACTCTCTTCTTTCAAGTTTATCAATACATTCTTCCACCAATCCCATGCATTTGTAAGAGATGTCGTCCACCCTTTATTTGCATCGATGTCATTGCCATCTGTATCCTTCAATTCAAAGGCATTGTCTCCAACTCCGGG
>RFHX01000085.1 GCA_003695725.1 Candidatus Schekmanbacteria bacterium | reverse complement strand
TTCTTCTTCTTTTTGACTGAGACGTTTAGAGGATTCTTCAACAGAATTTTTTTCATTTTCAGTTTTTGAAATCAACTCTTTGATTGAATCTTCGTAGTTTTCTATTTGGAAACGAAGTCTTTTTTCTTCTTCAATGGTGCGAGTGTATCCAACTTTACAGTCAGTCAATTCTGTTTGTGTCTTTTCCAAGATTTTTTCAGTTCCGCCCATTTTTTCCTTTAAACTTTCGATCTCAGATTCAACTTTTGCGCTTTCGCTCTTCAGAGAATCAATTTTTTCTTTCAGATTTTCAGTTTTTTCAACGATCTCATTTTTTTCATATTCATATTGTTCTATTTCAAATTTAATATCTTCAATCTTCTCCTGCATTCGGTTTCTTTCTTCAACTTTTATTGCAAGAGATTTGTCGAGATTTGCCAATTTATTTTTTATTTCCTCTTCAGCTTCGGCAATACCCTCGACCTCATTCGTGAGTTCGGCTATTCTTATGTTTATGTTTGCAACTTTCTCATTCAATTCGTTTTCTTCTTTTGAAAAGCGTTCTATCTCTTCAGCCAAATCTTTAATTCGCCTCTTCTTAAGAAGTATTCCACCGTCGTTTTCATTTGCAGATCCGCCTCTTAAAATTCCCTCTGGGACAATTACATCACCCTCCAAATCGACAAGTGTAAATTTATGTCCGTTGTTTTTATGGACAGTCAGTGCGCTTTCAAAATCTTTAACTATCATTATGTCTTTCAAGATAAAATCAACTATGCCACGATACTTCTCATCACAGCTCACATAGTCTGACGCTTTGCCCAAAACTCCATCCCTTGTCAGGAATTCATCAGAAGCATTATTACTTTCATCGCTACTTAATTTTGCAGGTAGAAATACGCATTTTCCTCCATTCTGTTGTTTTAAATAATGAACTGATTTTTCAGCCGTTTCGATAGAATCGACAAGAATTCCGTCAATATAGTTCTTCAATGCTGATTCAATGGCAATTTCGTATCCTGGTTTTGCTTCAATTATTTCTGATAAAGCGCATTCAACAGCGCCGTTCCCCATTGTGATATCTTCTTTTGCTGACAGAATTTTCCTTGAGCTTTCAGAAAGGTCTTCATGATTTTTATAAAATTTTTCCAATGATGAGTGTTCTGAGCGAAGTAGAGACAATCTTTCCTTTATATCCTGAAGCTTACTTTCTTCTTTTTTTGCATCTTCCTTCAATGATTCAATTTCAGACAATATCGATTCCTTTTTATGAGCAAGCTCTTTCGATTTCTTTTTAGCGCCTTCAATCGATTCTTCCACAGACTTTATATCTTCTTCAAGTTTTTGTTTCCTATCGACGGCTTCATTTTTGTCTTCAACTAAATGGGAAATTTTATTTTTTATAGATTCAATTCTTAATTCACCTTCATCGAGAAAGTTTTCACATGTAACGATTTCAGTTTGGAAGGATTGAAGTCTATTCTTTTTTTCATTTAATTGATTGAGCTGAGATGAAATTTCTGATTTAAGATGAGCAAGTTCTTCTTCCTTTTGTTTGACTCTACTTTGAGAATCTTTAATTTTTTCTTCATAACCTTTAAGCTCATTTGTGATTTCATTCAAATTCTTCTCAAATTCTTCCTTTTTTGCTTCAAAAATAGAAATATTTTTCCTTGATAATTCAGCGGCATCTCTTAAATGAGAAATCTCATTTTTTATTATTTCAATGCGGCTTTCGAGGTTTCTGATATCGTTTTCTACTCCGTAAAGCTCATTCCGTTTATCTTTGAGAAAATTTTCTTCGCTCAAAGTGGATAAACGCAATTCTTCGATATTGTTTTCGATAGTTGAAAGCTCTGCTGATATCTTTGCCTTTTCGTTTTCTGCTTCTTTTAATTTTCCTTCTAATGGTATTTTTTCTTCTCTGATTTTTTTAATTTCGAGTGCGGAAAGAGTGCTTTCAAGATTAGTGGCTGCTTCTTTCAAACGATTGAATGCTTTTGTCTTTGCCGCCTGTCTTTTTAATGAATTGACCTGTTTTCGTACTTCACTCACTATGTCTTCGATTCGCTCTAAATTTAAAGCTGTTTTTTCGAGTTTTCTTTGAACTTCCTTTTTCTGCATTTGATATTTTTCAATACCTGCTGCTTCTTCAATTAGACGCCTTCTTTGTTCTGGTTGAGATGTGAGAAGTTCATTTACTTCTCCCTGTTTTATTATCGAGCATGCTTTTGTCCCAAGTCCTGTATCGAGAAAAATTTCAGTGATGTCTTTAAGGCGGCAAGGAATGCGATTGATAAAAAATTCACTTTCCCCTGAGCGATAAAGACGCCGTGTTATCATTATTTCAGTGAAATGTTTATAACGCTCGCCAAAATCGCCATTATCGTTGGAGATTGTAAGGTTGACTTCTGCCATACCGAGAGGTTTTCTATCGACAGTGCCGTTGAAAATAACATCTTCCATACTTTTACCGCGAAGATGTTTTGCGCTTTGTTCGCCTAAAATCCAGCTTATTGCGTCGGAAACATTGCTTTTCCCGCAGCCATTTGGACCGACAACTGCTGTTATTCCGGGCTCAAAAATCATCTCTGTTTTGTCGGCAAATGATTTAAAACCGCGCATTTCAAGTTTTACTATTCTCAATTTATTATCTCCTATGATTAAACCTATAGTTAAAAATGATAAATCAAGTATAGATGAGATTTCAAAGTAATGTCAAGATAGAATGCAATATATTGTTGTTTTTTTAAGAAAAAAATACCTTATGTTGTGGTTTTGTATATTTTAAGCTATTTACGGCAGATTATGAAAAAATCCTTTTTTAATCAGTCCGATAATGGCATCCTCTGCTCTTTCTATTTGACCTTGCAGCATTAAGAATAACTTGTGCTGCCTGTATGCCGTTTCGAAGTCCAATTAGGTCATCACTAAGAACGGAGTATCTATAAAATTCTTCTATTTCATTTGTCAATTCAGAAAAAATTCTTTCTGCTCTTGCAAGCCTTTTGCTTGACCGTACAAGCCCGACATAGTTCCACATAGTATGTTTGATTGTCAACCAATCCTGCGCAATGAGTGCAGGGTCTATAGCCTCCTTTTCATATTTCCACCCTTCTACTTTTGGAAACTCAAATTTTTCTTTTTTGGATACAATAATGTTTGCTATGTCTTTGCCTGCAAGATATCCCCATACCAACCCCTCAAGTAGCGAACTGCTGGCAAGACGGTTTGCACCATGAATCCCTGTGCAGGATACTTCTCCAACAGCCCTCAACCGTTTAATCGATGTTCTCCCCTTACTATCAACAAAGATTCCACCACATAAGTAATGAGCCGCAGGCACTACTGGTATAGGGTCTTTTGTAATGTCGATGTTGTATGAAAGGCATTTTTCGTAGATATTTGGGAATCTTTCTTTTATCCATTCAGGCTTCTTGGATGTTATGTCAAGATAAACGCATTCGCTGTCATCTTTAATCATTTCTTCATGAATTGCTCTTGCAACGATATCGCGAGGAGCAAGTGTGCCTAATCTATGGTATTTTTCCATGAACGGTTTGCCCTGTTTATTTATTAATTCTGCTCCTTCTCCACGCATTGATTCAGAAATAAGAAATCTTTCGCCGTCTCTATGATAGAGCGCCGTTGGATGAAACTGGATGTATTCCATATTGAGTATTTGAGCACCCGCTCTCTTTGCCATTGCAATACCGTCCCCTCTGGCATATTTGGGATTTGTTGTGTGAAGAAAAAGCGCTCCAACTCCACCTGTTGCAAGCACTGTCTCTTTCGCAAAGAAAGGAACTACCTTTTCTGCTTTTTGGTCAAAAACATAAGCTCCAAAACATTCAGGCTGCCTGTAAATATCGAGGGGATTTTTGGAATGATGTGAAAAAGTGAGCAAATCGATTGCTGTCATTTGGTTTTTGAGAGTAATATTTTTTATCTTTTTAATTTTTCTTAAGAGAGAAATCTCTATGCTTCTTCCTGTTAAATCGCGCGAATGAATGATACGAGGCAAAGAGTGCGCCGCTTCCTCGGTTATGTGATAATCTCCATCACTTGTGCGGTCAAAATCCACATCAAGCTCTTTTATCAGTATATTTTCAACGCACTTTGGGCCCATCGATGCCAAAGTATCGATAGCCTTCGGATTACATAATCCTGCTCCTGCGTTTTGCAGGTCTTTTTTGAGAAGTTCTGCAGAATCGCCTTTGCCCTTGTAGATTATTCCACCCTGTGCATAATAGGTGTTGCTTTCATAGATTTCAGGCCCATTTGTGATGACAGTTACCTTGATTCCTTTTTTAGATGCTGTGAGAGCAGTAGTAAGTCCGGCTATTCCACTCCCGATTATTAGAAGATCTGTTTCCATTGTCATATTCCTTTTCAGCTCATTTTTCCAACAATTAATATGTCTCTGCCAATTCTTTTTATTTTCGTAATGTCCATTTTATATGCTTCTGATAATTTTTTTATGCCGCTACCTCCGACAAATCCTTTTGCGTTATTGCCTCCAATTAGGATTGGAGCAAAGAAAAGAAAAAATTTGTCTATTATTCCTTGCTTCAGCGCGCTTGCATTTATTTCTCCGCCTCCCTCAATCATCACTGATGTTATATTTTTTTCAGCAAGTTTCGTCATAAGGTCATTGAGGTCGATTTGATTTTCAAATTTTTTACAAAAGATTATGTCAATATTCATTTTATAAAATGGTTCAATTTGTTTTCTCTTAGATTTGCCTACAGCTGTAGCTATAAAAACTTTCCTTTTATCAGTCGATTTGAAAACTTCAGCATTCATATTTGAGGTCAAATTGGTGTTCACAATGACAACAGCAGGTAATTTTTTTGCTTTTATCAGTCTTGTGTCAAGCAGAGGATTGTCTTTTTTCAATGTATTTGAGCCAATCAGCAAAGCATCAACCGATGCTCTCAAATTATGAACAAATCTTCTTGATTCGATACTTGTAATCCATTTCGATTCCCCAGTTGATGTGGCAATTTTACCGTCAAGACTTGATGCACTTTTCATTATTACAAAAGGCATTTTTTTACTGATAAATTTGAAAAAAACTTCATTTAATTCATTTGCTTCTTTTTCGAGGAGTCCTTTTGAAACTTTTATCCCGGCTTTTTTAAGTTTTTCTTCACCCTTTCCATTAACTAATGGATTTGGATCGCTCACAGAGAAAACAACTCTTTTGATTCCTGCTTTGATAATTTCATCACAGCAAGGTCCTGTTTTTCCGATGTGACTGCATGGTTCAAGGTTTACATAAAGTGTAGCGCCTTTAGCTTCTATACCTGCTTTATCTAAAGCAACAATTTCAGCATGCTTTTCTCCGGCAGCTTTATGGTAGCCGCTTGCGATTATCTTGCCATTTTTGACTATTACAGCACCAACAAGAGGATTAGGGCTAACTCTTCCAATTCCTCTTTTTGCTAAGGTCAGAGTTTTTTTGAGAAATTTTAAATCTTCTTCCAATTTTTTGTTTGCCATTTCCAATTTGCCATTCGAGATAGATGTGCTTTAATACACCATTAATGTATAAAAGTAAATCATTGGGGGATTCCTGAAAAAGAAATTTGACCTAAACATTTCAAAATTATAGCATATGATTATAATTGAGGAAGAAATTATTAATATATGAGGAGGGGACAATGCCTGATAAAAAAGAAATTGAAAAAATGATAATCGATTTTCTTGATGGCGGCGGTTATCTTGCTCTTGGGACCTGTAAAGACAATATTCCGCGTGTAACTCCTGTTTCTTTTGAAAGCGAAGGGATGACAATATGGATTGTCGCTGATCCCGGAGGGAAAGTAGAAAATATGAAAGCAAATCCCAATGTTGCAGCCGCCATATATTCAAGGATTGAGGAAGGAGTTGAAAATATCAGTCTTCAGATACAGGGTAAAGCCCAACTTATAACATATGAAAATAATCGTGATGAATTTATGGAGCGTGCAAAAAAGAGAGGGATGATTGAACGGCTTGAACAGAGAAAGAACAAAGAGACAGGCCTAATTTATTCGCCTTTTTTGAAAAAAGAAGTGCCAATGGAAGATATTTTGAAGAGGATTACCTTTGTCAAAATAGAACCGGATGAGGTTACATACTTGAGTCTTGGCGGACCAGAAGGGGGAAAAAGGTTCAAGTGGAAAAAGAATGAATAAATAAAATAATTTCCTTAGGGCAGTTTTCAGTTTTCAACCAAGAGCAAGAAGAACAAAGTTTCGCCAATTCTTGTTTGGGTATTTGGGAAAGCGATTTGACCAAATCAGAAAGTGTAATTATTTCGTTTTTTTTAAAGTTAAGTTTGTTCAGAATATTGTTATCTATTTTATTGATTTTTTGGGTTCTTTCCTCAGCTTCTTTACAGCAGGTATTGCCATTAAGATAAGGACATTGTACGCAAATGTCATCAGCTCCTTCGACAATTTTGATTTTTATCTTCTTATCGTTTCTTATTTTTTCCTGTAGCTTTGCAAGATTATTAATAAATGCACGATTATATCCTTTGCCTCTGAAAGCCAAAAGGCAGAGAAGGTGGTGTCCGCGAAGATTGACTGTTGTCGATGCCATAAATATTAGAATAGTGATTTGTGGTTTTTTATCAAGGAGAAGCATAAGCATATTTGGGAATCATTTTCCGGTATCGTCTTCAAGCACTAAGTGAGGTTCAAATTTTTAAAAGAAGGAGAATGCCCAATCTAATCAAGCTGTATTATGGTAAAAATAGAAGTTAGATAATGGGATAAATGATGCCATAGGGAAGAAGTATAGAGATGGTAGATATGCAAATAGTTATTTCAAATAATCTTTTATAAGCAGGAAAACATAAATTTTGGAAAAATTCAAAGATATGCAATTTTAATGTTTTTTCAGAAAAAGTAGATTCTTTGCCTGTTTGAAGATTTGTAGAAAAAAGTACAGGAGGGTAATAGAAATGAGGAAGAAATCATTGGGAGGTTATGGGAAAGCATGGGATTCTGAGGTTGAAGGATTTGACGATTTTCAAAGTGTGGTAATACCAAAGAAAGATGAAATGCTGCAAACTATCACCGAGATGATTCCCTTCGATACAGAGCGAAAACTTACGATTCTCGAGATAGGTGCTGGTAATGGAGCGTTGACTCAGAAAGTATTGAGTTATTTCCCGAAATCCAACTATATATTTTCAGACGCATCGGAAGGAATGCTTGAGGAGGCAAGAAAGAGATTTGAAGGAAAAGAAGGCGCTCCAATGAAATTTGTTATTGCTGATTTTAATAAGAGTGAATGGTATGCACCTTTGGGAAAATTGAAATTTGATGTCATTGTATCTTCCCTGTGCTTTCATTATATTGCTACAAAACGAAGACAGCCTTTGTTTAATGAAATCTTAGAATTATTGAAAAAGAAAGGTGTACTGATATACTCTACTGCTGTTGAATCTCCACACAAAATCATTCAAAAGCAGATAGAAAAAAATCATCGTCTTTTTTTAAAGAGGAGGTTTAAAGAGGTAATGAATATAACTGTAACCGATGAAGATATGGACAAAATGTATAAGGAAAAACGAGGGCGCCTTGGAGTCAATACAATGCCTGCGGAAAATCATCTATACCATATGAAGAAAGCAGGATTTTCAAAATATGAACTTATATGGCGTTTCAGACATTATGCAATTTTTATGGGTGTGAAGTAAGATAAGCTTCAGGCGACCCAGTAGAAGTGGTTGAAGAGAATAGTAAAAACACAGAGTAAAAAAATACTTGCATATAGAAAGATTCTGTAAAGGATTTTGTTTTTAAGCATCAGTGTCAACACAATAAATGCGGGAAATAATACACTCGTGTATCTCCCCATGCTTTCAATTCTTACAAATGATACAATAACGGTCAATGATGCCCAAACGGAATAACTTATACGCGGACGGTTCCATGAATAGATACACATTATGAGAGAGAAAATAAAAAGAACAAAATAGAATAAATTTAAAGCAGGATAGAATCTCGTTGTCATGTATTTTGCATTGATAAATGAAGTAAAACTTGTTTGAAGAATTTTCAGAGGAAAAGTTCCTGCCCATCCTTCTACAAATTGAGATTTGTAAAAAATGAATGGATTGCTAAAACGATATGCCAGATAAATAAGATAAATTAGAGGGCCTGTTGTTCCAATAC
>RFHX01000084.1 GCA_003695725.1 Candidatus Schekmanbacteria bacterium | reverse complement strand
CTATCTAAATGTATCTGATTTAGTCAGTAATTCATTTAAGAGAGAAGTTGAAAAAATCGGATTGAATGTCGATTGTGACAAGATTATTTTTTCCCCCTTCCCTCGTCCTACAGTAAATCTTCAAAAAATAAAAATATCCGATTTAAAAACTTCAGAAGAATTAATATCAGCAGAAAATATCAGAATAAGTGTAAAAATTTTCCCTCTTCTAATAGGAAAGGTCAAACTTGGCACTGTAGTCTTGAATTCTCCCTTTTTCTCAATTCAAAGAGACAATGAAGGGACATTTCTACTACCGACTTTTCTTAAAAAGAAAGAATCAAAGGAAGATGCAGAAAAACAAGAGAAGAGAAAAGAAGTCGAACTTTTTGCAGAGTCATTTGAAATCATCAATGGGAATGTCACATTTATTGACAATTATTTTGACAGGCAAAAAAGATTATTCTTCTACGGTATAGATTTCACTATTCATAAAAAACCTCTTTTAAACCAATATGCATTTGTTTTAAGTTTTCTACTGAAGATTGACACAGAAAAACCGGCTTTTTTTGAATTCAAAGGGGGGACAGATGAAATTATCAATCTCTCCTCCATTGCTCTTGATACCAAAGCCGTTATTCGTTCATTAAACCCAGAATCTATCAAAGTTTATTTTGGAAAATATCTTCCTTTTGAAGGAATCAGTAAGTTAATCAATGCGAATCTGCAGTTTGAAACAGCATCACTGAAAGATGGCTTCAAAATGTCAGGTTATTTGGAATTAATCGACCTCAACTTGACATATAGAAAGTTTTTCCTTGCACCAGTAATATGCAAAAAAGTTTCAATAAATTTCTCATTGGAGAAGAAACCTTATGAATTTGCTATGCCATTCTATCAGGCAAATTTCGAGAATTTCTCAGTCAACGGCGCTGTTAAAGTGAATAAGATAAATGAAAATGAAAGAAGATTATATTTAAATTTTTCAAGTAAAGATTTCCCCTATGACGATTATGGAAAAAGATTCATACCCTATGCACTTTTCAAACCAAATTTGAGAAACTTTCTCTTGAATAAACTCAAGGGTGGAAGAATAGAATTAAGAAATCTTACAATCAATGAAGTACTGCACAAAGACAAGAGCAAAAAATATCCTAAAAAACCTGATTTCTTAACACTCGATGCCACAGGAAAAGGTGTTTCTCTTTACTTTGGAAAATTCTTCAAACCGGCCGCTATCAACAGCGGTACTATCAAAATTGAAAACGGCAGAGCAATTTTTCTGAATTGCGAAGGAAAATATGGGAAAGGCAGATGGAATCTAATATCAGGAGAAATTCACAATCTCTATGAAAAGGGAAATTTGTCGGTTAAGGCGAAGAGTCTATTGCCTTCAAAGGAACTTATTGATTTTCTGAGGAATGGTCCGCTTCCAAATCTGATTAAGGGTGAAGCTGAAAAAGTCTATGATTCTTACGGTAATGCAGAATTAAATCTTACAATAAGCAAAATCTTAAAAGATAAAACTTCGCCTATAAATTATGCGGGAAGATTGATGTTTAACAATATAACTGCATATCATAAAGAATTCAGTGGCCAGTTCGATATAAGAAACACCTTAGTAAACTTTTCAAATAAAAGAATCGAATTAAAGATAAAAAACATTGAATATAGAAACTCTCATATACTTTTATCTGGCGTAGTCATTCCTTCCTCATATAGAGGAGAAAAAAGGGATATCTATTGCAGTATTGGACTTGAAGGCTCTATTTCATCATCTCTTCTCAATGAGCTCATGGAGAAAAGCGGCAACAAGGACATTCTTTTCAAGGGCTATTCTCGCTTTAAGAGCGTCTTTGAGCAACGCAGTGCCGATGATATAAATTATACTTTTGAATCAGACATCTCTGACCTAAGCATTAGATACAAAAGCCTTTTTATCAAAGACCCTTTGATGCCCTCTAAAGTTCTATTTTATATCAATTATCTTCCCAATGATAGTTTTCTGATAAAAAAAGGTTCAGAAATTGTCATTGACAACAATAAATTTTCTCTCAACGGTGAATATAGAAAAAAAAGAAACTATCCCTTTCACCTGAATATTCATTCAAAGGATACGGACCTGAAAAATTTATCGAAAAACATCCCTCCTCTCGAACAGTTAAAAGCAGAAGGCAAAGCGGATTTTAGAATTCATTTCAACTTATCTGAAAATGGAAACATCAAAACCAAGACTTCTGTAAAGCTTAATGCTATCTCATCCAAGATTGGACTTTTAAATCTTGTCAAAAAAGCTTCAGGAATAGTGGAGAGAGAAGCTGGGAATATTGTCTTTAGAAATTTCAAGGTAAAAGCACTCAACTCTTCACTTTTAATCGATGGAGGAATAGACAGTGAAGCCAATGAAAATAATGTCGTACTGAATATTAGAACTGATTATTTCGATTTAGATAAATTCTTGAAAAAATATCCTCAACAGAGGACGCATAAACCAACAGGAGGAAAAGGCAAAAACATAACCTTTGATTGTATGTTTGAAAGTTTGCAAACAGTATTTCTCGGAAATATTTATGAGAAGATTTCAGCAGATTTTACCTATGAAAAAAAAGAGCTCGACATCAAGCATCTTGAAGGCACCTCATTCGGCGGCGGACTCAACCTTTCCGGAAAAATCGATTTTTCTTCAAATGAATCCGCTTTCTCTATTTGCTCACAAACCAAAAATACTGACATCGACAAACTCCTGAGCTACCTCGGACTGAAAGGATCAGAAATCAATGGGAGAGTCGATATCGACAACTGTTTAGACAGTAAATGGAAAGACAGCACAGAGATAAAGCCAAATCTTGCAGGACAAATTCATTTTGTTTCCAAAAATGGGAGAATAAAAAAAACATCGATTGGAATCTTCTCGAAAATACTCTCATTTTTCAATCTCCTCAAATGGAAGGATTTCTGGATTAAAGATATTGAAACAAAAGGAATGACATACAATACGATAAACGCTGATTTTACAGGTGCCGACGGTGTGTTTCACACTGACAATTTCCTTTTGGACGGCTCGTCTATGAAGATTTCTGCTGTTGGAGATATAGATGTGGGCAAAAACACAATAAATATGAAAGTAGGCGTAATGCCCTTAGGCACTGTTGATACGATAGTAAGCAATATACCAATTGTGGGATATATTCTAACAGGTAAAGACAAAAGTCTTGTAACTGCATATTTCGAAGTAAAGGGTGATATCAAAAACCCTAAAGTCGAGCCAATTTCAATGAAATCTCTTGGTAAAGGGCTGCTCGGAATATTCAGAAGGACTTTAGGATTCCCTTACGACATCATCAAAGATACAGGCAGTAATGAGAGCAAAACACCTTTGGAGAGACGCACAAATCAATCAAAATGATACAGCTTTTCCCAGTTGTCCACAGGCAGCCATTATATCTTTGCCGCGACTTTTTCTAATCATAACTGTAATGCCTGAAGTGCGAAGCAAATCAGCAAATTCCTTCATATCCTCATCTGATGACGGGCTGTATTTACACCCCGGATAGGAATTGAACTTTATCAAATTGACTTTGCATTTAATGTTTCTCAAAATCTTTTTCAACTCTCTTATGTCTTCCTTTCTATCGTTGATTCCTTTCAACATAATATATTCAAATGTTATTCTCCGCCTGTTTGGAAGATTAATAGATTTGCAGGCTGTTATAAGCTCTTTTAAACTGTATCTTTTATTAATGGGCATCAACTTGCTTCTTGTTTCATCAAATGGCGAATTCAGAGATATTGCTATATTGACACGCGGTGCCCATTGGCAGAAATTTTTCATTTCATCGATAAGTCCACATGTTGAAACCGTTATTCGGCGAGGAGAAAAGGAAAGAGTATAGGGAGATGTAAGTATATCGATAGCTTTTTTCAAATTCATTATATTGTCAAAGGGCTCTCCCATACCCATAAAAACAATATTTGTTATTTGTTGTTCTACTATTCTTCTCACAAGAATATATTGACTAACAATTTCACTTGTCGCTAAATTTCTCTTCAATCCCTGCTTACCTGTATAGCAAAAACTACAATTCATTCGGCATCCTGCCTGAGTAGAGATACATAGGGTAAGTTTTTTGCCATCAGGAATAAGGACTGATTCAAATGCTGTTTCATCGAGAGCCTTGAAAATATATTTCGAACTACCATCAGATGAATTCATGACTTTTACTATTTTAGGTATCTCAAAAGTGAATATTTCAGTGATTTCATCTCTAATTGATTGGGGAAGATTCTTCATCTTTTCAGCATTTATGACATCTCTTCCATAAACCCAGTTGAATATCTGCTTCAGGCGATAATTCTCATACGCTTTCCTCTTAAAAATTGATTCGAGCTCAGCAGGAGTCAAATCATAAAAATTCATTCTTTTTTCTCCCGTCATCTTTGAAGCGTCCATAACGAATTCCTATTTTTTCTTTTGAGCAAGAAGATATACTTCACCCGATTCCTTCCTTGATGATTTAGGTTTTACTATTTTGACTTTTTCAAAACTGTTGCGTAATTCACTTACAAGAGTTTTCATATCATCACTCTGAAATATCTTCATAAGCAAATCTCCGCCCTCTTTCAATACCGACAGAGAAAACCTAAAAACTAACTGGCAAATCTCTAAACTCAATGCTTGGTCGCGAACTTTTATGCCCGTAGTATTTGGCGATATATCTGACAAAACAAGGTCGAAAGGCACACCTGCAGTTTCCTTTATCGTCTCCATAATTTCTAAGGAAGTAAAATCGCCGTTTATGAAATGATAATTTTCATTGCCAAGGGGTTTGATAGTCAGGATATCTACTCCTATTACTTTACCTTTACTCCCTACCTTATCAAGTGCAACCTGTGACCAACCACCGGGAGCGCATCCAATATCTGCTACAATCATCCCTTTCTTCAATAGCTTGTATTTATCATTTATCTCTATGAGCTTATATGCCGCCCGAGAGCGATATCCTTCTTTTTTTGCTTTTCTATAATAAGAATCCTTCCTGTTATACATTTCAAATATATCCTTTCTTCTTTAGATGGTTTTGTAGAATAGCCAAATCTATATTTATTTTCCAGTCATATTTGCCCTATCTTTGCAACTGCAAAAAATTGTTGAACCCATTAGTAGTACTCAAACAGAAAAAAAGCATTCGATTATAAAAGAGTGATAAATCCTGATTATATATTTTTTTCGTTGGTCAAAAGGAAATATTATTAAAGAAGG
>RFHX01000083.1 GCA_003695725.1 Candidatus Schekmanbacteria bacterium | reverse complement strand
TATTCAGACAACGAAGGATTTCTATCATCCGCTAATGAGCTGATAAAAAATTTCAAAAAATCAAAATATTACGCCCGCACACTTTATCTCCTATATTCCTTTTACAAAAACAAGAATGATTATGATAAAGCAAGGGTATCACTAATGAGAATTGTTTCATCCGGAGATAAATATTACAGCAAGTTTGACCTTTATTGGAATTATGCTTTTTTATATTATCTTGAAGGAAATTTTTCCAAAGCATATATAAATTTCAATTTGGCTGCTGATTATTCGGAAAACAATAATCAGCAATATGCCAAAGCATTGTTTTGGGCTGGAAAGTCAGCTGAAAAGATGAAGCTTTACGACTATTCAAAGAAGCTTTTTTCCAAAGCTTCTTTGTCAAAAAGTTTCTACGGCTGGCTTTCTTATTTAAGGGTAAAGGAAGAAAAAAGTGGGATAGATGAAATTTTGCTAAGTAATTGCATTCCTTCTTTGCCCAAAGGGAAAAAAGAAAATCTGTGGGAGAGAGTCAAAGAATTAAACAGGAATAGAAAATATTCAAGATATATTGAAAGAGCAAAAAAGTTATTTGAAATTGGATTTAATGGAGATGCCCTTTATGAATTGAATTCGGCATTGAGATTTCTTAAAAAAATGAATCGTGATAAGGCAATAGCAATAGCAAAACTTCTGATAGAAAACGAAGGATATGAAGAAGCCATAAGGTATATTAAATCAAATTACAATTTAAGATTTGAGGAATTATTGAATTCACAGGATATGGCAAGAATTCTTTATCCTCTTGTGTATTATGAAAAAATCAGAAGCATATGCGATAAATATAAAGTAAATCCCTTCTTGATAGTATCGCTCATAAGACAGGAAAGTTTTTTCAACAAGAATGCTGTATCATATGCTGGCGCTGTAGGACTTATGCAGATAATGCCGGCTACTGCAAAAAAAATGACAGGAAAATCGCATTCAAGAGATTCTTTGACTGAACCAACAAAAAATTTAGAGATAGGTATTCAGTATTTGGTTTCGCTCTTGAAGCGATATGATAATAATCCCGTATATGTTTTATCTGCTTATAATGCAGGTGAAAGAAAAACAGACGAGTGGAAAGATAAAAACAATAAAAGTGATATGGAAGAATTTATTGAAGAAATTACATTTCAAGAGACAAGAAATTATATCAAAAAGGTACTGGAAAACTTTTTTATTTATCGTGAAATATATTGTGGCAAGAATTTATTGCAGGCGGCTTAAATATTCTTCCATAATCAGACGATTTTCTTTTGAAATATCTGTAATATCGATTCCTGAAGAATAGACTTTTCTCTCTCCTTCTTCAATTTCATGGCATCTGCAAACTTTACCACTCATATAAATAACTTTATCTTCAAGCATCAAATTAACTCCAACATGGTCCTCCACCTGAAAGGGGTTATTATGCTGTAAAAGAAGTCCGCTCAAACTTATATTTTTGACTTCAACCTTTTCCTTCTTTTCAAGCATATCTTCTTCAGAAATTGTGTTGCAGTAAGCTATAGAGTGTATGCTGTAACGAGGATATCTCCTTTTCTCAAGATAAGAGTGCGTCATAGATACTAATTCAAGAAATCTTTCAGATGACTCAATGTTCATAAATCCTTCAATGAAAGACTGATTTTTCAGCAGATTATTCCAATATAGGTTGAATTTATCCATTTCACCGTCAATTTTTTTATTTTTATCAACAGATTCCACAGAATGGAAAAGCATTATACAAATAATCTTTATTGGCGGTATCCCTTGAATCCCCAAATCTATTCCCTTATTCAATCTGCCAATAAAAAGTAGAGAGGTGGATATGTAGAGGAAGGGACAATAATTTATTGTAAAAGGAAAAACTCCATTTGAAATGAAATCAGTGCCGTCCTTAACGAGAGATTCTTTCAACCTTTCCCATTGTTTTGAAATAATGGCAAATTCTCTGCGTGCCGCCTGTTGATTACATACTTTGTCAGATGTTACAATTCTCTCTGATACTTCAAGAAAGAGGTCTTTAATATTCTCAGAGGCAAGATTTAGCTCTACAATATCCGGCAGGTACTTTTCGAAATCTTCTTTTTTAATCATAAAAAATCAAAAATAAAATTATATTCAAATTTTAATCTCTTTGATTCTTTGCCGTCAATTATTTTTATCGTGAGAGCATTTTTTGTATAAACGAATTTACAGTCGGAAGAAAATTCATATCCTTTAGAAAAAAAATTATTTTTTCATTCTATCAGAATAAGAAAAGCATAATGAGGCATATCTTGAAAGAAGATTTCTTGCATTAGTGAAAAAAGATTCGGCAAAAATTTGTGAAGGACTGTTACTGCTAAGAGATTTGCTTATCTTTTGCAACAGCAAATATGTTTCATATGATTTTGTTTTCAGCTCGATGGTATCTTCATTTGACAGATAAGAGCTTAGATTGTGCCCATATTCATTGTCAAGCTCATAAAGCGATTCAGTAAAGATTCGTATTTTCTCAGTTTCCCAAATCTTTTTGCCTATCTTCCAATAGGTTTCTCTGTTTTCAATTCCTATTGAAAGCTGCCGCATATTCCTAATATTTTTTCTGAATTCATAATATTTTTTGTTCTCAATTTTTCCTCTTTTCATCTTTCTTGCTTCAAGCTTTTGGGAAATATTGGAAATCTCTTTCGCTTTGAATTCATCGTCTAAAATAATTCCTAAAAAGAATCTGTTTGCAAATTCATAATCAGGATGTTCCATATGTGTGCTCAGAAGAAAGATTTTTCCTTTTTCATATTTTTTTTCACCTGCAAGCATAGAATTTCTACATATGCTTTCTGCCGTTTCCCTATCAATTAGAAAAAGTGTCTTATCCGTAAAATCCCAAAAAACCGCCAGCTGATTCAGCGTATCGTCATCCTTTATAAAGGGGCCTCCGTAGATAGGTGCTGAAAGAAGTATTTCTTCTAAACCCTCTGAAACAACCTTCATTATGATTTCGCCTCTTACAGGATGGTAAATGTAACGGCATCCGTATGTCACACTGTATTTATATTCCATAGTTTTGGCGGGCGGAAGGGAAGATGCGAGATTTCTGATTTTTGCTGATGTAAAATTAAAATAATTGAGGGGTTTTTTGGAAGACCTGAGCATTAGATATGCACCTGCGCACACACCTATATATGTGCCACCATTTTTTATGAAATTTTCTATTGATTTCGCTCCTTCAATGCCCAAAGATTCGGCAATGGCGAAACTGTCTCCTCCGGAGATAATCAATACATCGCATTTCGACAAACAGCCTTCTTTTATATTTTGCGAAGAAACGAAATTGACAGAATATAATTTATGCTTTTTAAAAAACTTTATTAACCATATAAATGAGTGTGAAGCACCCTCGTCTGCATATATTGAAATTCTTTTTTTCATATTCCTTTAAGAAAATGCTTTAATAGAAAAAGAATTTGGTATATAAATTTTGTAACATAGCTATTTTAATGATAAAGATAAAGTCATATATTACATATTATTTTTATAAGACAGATGAAAAACAAAATTGAGGATTTACGAAAAAAAATAGATGCTATTGATTCAAAAATTTTGAGACTTCTAAGTGAAAGAGGCAAAATTGCCAGACAAATAGGGAATATCAAGAAAAAAAACAACAGCAGGATTCTTGTTCCTCACCGTGAAGAGGAAATTTTGAAAAGAATTGAAAAAGAAAATCCGGGACCCTTTTCCTCGTCAGTGATGAAGGGAATCTTCAAAGAGATAATATCGGCAACCCGCTCTCTTGAAGCGCCTATCGTAATTTCCTGCTTAGGCCCGGAGGCATCCTTTTCCCATTTAGCAAGCATAAAGCATTTCGGCAAATCTTCCAATGTTGTTCCTAAACTTTTTTTAAAGGATGTCTTTGAAGATGTTGAGAAGGGGAGTGCTTCTTTTGGAGTTGTCCCGATTGAAAACTCCTATGAAGGAACGGTGAATGAAACTCTCGATCTTTTTCTCGAATTTTCGCTGAAAATTACCGGAGAGATTTTTTTGAAGATAAACCATAACTTAATGAATATTACAGGTAAAGCGGAAGATATAAAAACAATCGTTAGCCATCCCCAACCAATAGCGCAATGCAGGGAATGGCTAACAAAAAATATGCCCTCAGTCAAAATTGAAACGGTGTCAAGCACCTCTATGGCTGCAAAAATTGCTTCAAAGGATAAAACCAAGGGCGCCATTGCAAGTAAAATGGCTAGTGACATCTATAATCTAAAACCTGTTTATGAGCATATTGAAGATAGTGTCAATAATTTTACAAGGTTTCTAATTTTGGGAAAAGAAATCAATGAAAAAACAGGAAAGGATAAAACTTCGATTATTTTTGCAGTGAATGATAGGGCAGGGGCTTTGCATGATGCTCTTTCCTTTTTTTCAGAAAATCGAATAAGTTTGACAAAGATTGAATCGAGGCCATCGAAAAAAAAGCCATGGGAGTATATATTCTATATAGATTTCTTGGGACACATTGAGAATAGGGCTGTGAAGAGAGCGCTTGCAAAGCTCGAGGCAAATTGTCTTTTTCTCAATATTCTTGGGTCATATCCAAAGGGTTCTCTCGACTAAAAATGAATCTTTCATATTCAATTGTAAGTTTTATGGCGCTTCTTCTTTCTATATCTGTCCATGAATGCTTCCATGCACTGAGCGCCAACTACTTTGGAGATGATACTGCAAAACGGATGGGAAGAATGACCATAAACCCTATTCCTCATATTGACCCAATAGGAACTTTAATCCTTCCTTTGCTCATTCTTGTTTCAGGAAGCGGATTTTTGATTGGTTGGGCAAAACCAGTACCCGTAGATATAAGAAATCTCAAAAACCCCAGAAAAGACAATTTGTGGATTTCCTTTGCAGGACCTTTGAGCAATCTTATGCTTGCCATAATCTTTGCCATTATATTCAAATTATTTATTCATTCAGTCAACTCGTCCAGTGTTTTAAATAATTCAAAAATAATAGAGCCATTGATGATTTTTATTTATATGAGTATCAGAATCAATGTGATACTTGCAATTTTCAATATGATTCCTGTCTTTCCTCTCGATGGAAGCGGTGTTCTTTTAGGACTTTTGCCGCCATCAAAAGCCATTGCCTATGAAAGACTCAGGCCTTATGGTTTTATAATAATTATGGCTCTATTCTTTACAAATGTGTTAGGTATGATTATTACACCACTGAGCAATTTAATTTTTTCACTTATTGGAGTCAGTTAAAGAAATGGAGAAAAAAATGAGCAAAGGGAAAAGAAGAGTATTAAGTGGAATGAGACCGACTGGAAATCTTCATTTAGGTCATTATATAGGAGTTTTGGAAAATTGGAAAAAGATGCAGATAAATGATGATTGTTTCTATTTCGTAGCAGATTGGCATGCCTTGACAACTGAATATCAGGATGCTTCAAATATAAGAAAATATACAGACGAAATGATTATCGATTGGCTTGCGGCAGGAATCGATCCTGAGAAAGCAACGATTTTTGTCCAATCGGATGTCCTTCAGCATTCTGAACTTCATCTCCTTTTATCAATGATAACTCCAATTCCATGGTTGGAAAGGGTCCCTTCTTATAAGGAGACAAAGGAAAATTTATCAAACAGAGACTTATCAACTTATGGTTTTCTTGGTTATCCCCTTTTGCAAACTGCAGATATTCTTTTGTATTCAGCAGATGTTGTTCCAGTAGGAATAGATCAAGTGCCTCATATTGAACTGGCAAGAGAAATTGCAAGAAGGTTTAATTTTATTTATGGGGAGACAGTTTTCATTGAACCTCAGCCGCTTCTAACTTCTACTCCAAAACTTCCCGGAACAGATGGAAGAAAAATGAGTAAAAGCTTCGATAACTGTATCTATCTTGCTGATTCGCCTGAGGAAATCGAGAAAAAGATAAAAACAATGGTAACAGACCCTCAACGCGTGAGAAGAAATGATCCCGGCAATCCAGAGGTATGTCCAGTCTATGCCTATCACAAAGTTTTCAGCAAAAGTGAGGAAGTCAAAAAAATTGAAGACTCCTGCAAAGATGCTTCTATAGGTTGTGTCGATTGCAAAAAAATTCTATTTAATAATATCGAAGAGTTTTTTGTTGAATATTCAGAGAAGCGGGCAAAAATTTCATCTGATAGAGAACAGATATCTTCTATTCGCAAAAAAGGGAAAGAGAGAGCATATAATGAAGCAGAAAAAATGATGGAAAAAGTGAGGAATGTTATGAAATTGAGGTAGCCATATGTTATGGAAGCCAAGTTCTCAGAAATATTCGAAAAGATCAAAAATATCCTTGAATCATCGGCCCCTAAAAAAAGTGAAATATGCGGCTTGACAGGGGCGTCATTTGCACTCCTATTGTCCTGGTTCCATCACAAAGATAAACAAATCATCTATATTGCACAAAACGAAGAGAAGGCAAAATCTTTTTATGAAGACATTTTGTTCTTTAAAGAATATTTTTTCAATCAAAATAGAGAAAAGGATTTAAAAGTTCACTATTTCCCGCCAAGAGATACAGATATTTATGAAGAATTCTCGCCAGACCAAGAAATAGCGTCACAAAGGATTGAATGCCTTTTGGAAATGATTAAAGGAAAGGGCATATTTATTACAGTGCCTTCATCGTTACAGCTTTTCTTGATGCCAAAAGAATATTTGGAAGATAAATTCAGAGAAATTGATACAGGAGATTTAATAGACCGTGATGAATTGATTCATTATTTGATTAGCACAGGATATAAAAGAAGAGATTTTGTTGAACAAAGAGGCGAATTCAGTGTCAGAGGGGGAATTATAGATTTTTTTTCAGGGAACTATGAATATCCGGTGCGAATTGAATTATTCGGAGATGAAGTTGCGTCAATCAGGGAGTTTGACCAATTTACACAAAAATCATTGCGAAAGATATTGACTGCTTCGATCCTGCCGGTAAGAGAAGTGGTATATGATGAAAAATATTATATGCTTAAAGAAAAATTCTTATCAAAATTTCCTGAACTTATTGAAACCAATTACGCTAAAAAAATCTTGAGACTTATTGAAGAAGGTGAGTATTTTCAGGGAATAGAAAATTATCTCCCCCTTTTTTATTCATCTAAAAGTAGCTTGTTTGATTATTTTTCAGAAGATGCTCTCATTATTCTTGATGATAAAAAATCCATTTTGAAAACCATCGATGAAAACTACAAAAACTATGAAATAGCAAGAGAAGAGAATATCAGGAGAGGAATTCCGTCTCTTGAGTTGGATGAATTGGCTTTGAATAAAGAAGCAGTCAATGAAAAACTTTTAAATTTTGATGAGATTAATCTTTCGCCTATACCTTCAGATGAAAACAGCATCAAAGTTGATATCAAGCATACAGATTTCCTTCATATAGATGAATTAAAAAGGACTGACAGGTTTTATTCTGTAGCAAAGGAGATAAAAAAATATCGTGATGAAGGATTTGCTGTTTTCATATCGGCGGCTTCAAAAGCAAGGGGTGAAAGACTGATCAAGATGTTTATGGATTATAATCTGTCCATTGGATTTTTGAAAGAAAGAAAGTTTGATATTCTCCAATTTGACTATAAATCCCCACAACCTCCTCTAATTTTGATTGGCTTTCTGTCGGAAGGATTTATCTCAGAAGATTTGCGGCTCGTCTTTGTAACAGAAAAGGATATTTTTGGAACAAAAAGAGAAATCTACAGAAAAAAAACAGTAACTCCGGTAAAGTCGGCATCTACCTTTGAATCCCTAAAAGAGGGGGACTATGTCGTACATACTGAATATGGTATTGGAATATTTAAAGGCATTCAAAGCATGATAACGGAAGGGCGGCAAATAGATTTTCTCCTGATTGAATATTCTGGAGGAGAAAAACTTTATGTGCCAATCGATAATTTTCATCTCGTACAAAAATATATCGGCGTAAAAGGGACGAAGCCGGTAATTGATCGTCTTGGAGGCACAGGATGGATCAAAAGAAAGGAAAGAGTCCAAAAGGCAATTGACTCAATTGCGAAAGAGCTTGTCGAACTTTATGCATTGCGGCAGATGAGTAAAGGTTTTGCATTTTCACCTGACGATAATTGGCTGCGGGAATTTGAATCAAAATTCGAATATGAAGAAACTCCACATCAAGCAAAAGCCATTGAAGAGGTCAAAAGAGATATGGAATCTCCTGTCCCAATGGATAGACTTATCTGTGGAGATGTAGGATATGGCAAAACCGAAGTTGCAATGCGTGCCGCTTTCAAAGCTGTTTTGGACGGAAAGCAGGTAGCGGTCCTCGTACCTACAACAATTCTTGCTCATCAGCATTTTAAAACTTTTCAGGAGAGATTTTCAGGGTTTCCAATACGCATTGAGATGTTTTCACGCTTTGTTTCCAAAAAATATCAAAAAAAGATTATCGATGATTTAGAAGAAGGGAAAATTGATATAGTTATCGGCACCCATGCTTTGGTCATAAACAGATTGAGATTTCGTGACCTTGGATTGCTTATAATAGATGAAGAGCATCGCTTTGGAGTAAAGCACAAAGAAAAATTAAAGAATATAAAGAAAGATGTAGATGTTTTAACTTTGACTGCAACACCAATTCCGCGCACTCTTCAATTTTCACTGATGGGAATACGGGATATAAGTATTATAGAAACTCCTCCTGAAGACCGATTGCCAATAAAAACATTTGTATCTGCCTTCAACAAAAATATAATACGAAAGGGCATTTTAAATGAAAAGGAAAGAGGAGGGCAAATCTATTTTGTCCACAATAGAGTGCAAAGTATCGAAGCAATGAAGAATTTTCTTGAAAAACTTGTGCCTGAAATAAAAATTGGCGTTGCCCATGGACAAATGAAAACATCAGAGCTTGAAAGAATAATGATTGATTTTATCAATAAAAAATTTGACCTCCTTCTATCTACAACGATTATTGAGTCAGGTATAGATATTCCTTCTGTAAATACAATTATAATCAACCGTGCAGACAAATTAGGATTGGCTCAACTCTATCAATTGAGAGGAAGGGTAGGGCGAAGTCGGACTCAATCATATGCCTATATTCTTGTCCCTCATGACAAGGCAATGACGAAGGACGCAATAAAGCGTTTGAGAGTAATCGAGGAGACTACTGATCTTGGGTCAGGCTTCAAAGTCGCAATGCATGACCTTGAAATCAGAGGAGGAGGAAATATTCTCGGGGAGGCGCAATCAGGACAAATTGCGGCTATTGGCTACGACCTATACTGCAAACTTATAAGAGAGACAATTGCCCAAATGAAAGGAGAGGAAGCTCGTAGAGTAGAATGTAAAATTGAGCTCAAAACTGATGCTTCCATTCCAACTTCTTTTATCGCCGATTCAATGAAACGAGTGTCTGCCTATAGGAGAATATCTGAAATCGAAGACTTCAATGAATTGGATGAACTTAAGAAAGAATTTATTGATAAATACGGCCCTTTGCCCCCATCCTTTGAAAAATTATTTCTTATTGCAGCTTTGAGAATAAAAGGAAGAGAAATGTTCATTGATTCTATAGCAGAAGATTCCGAGGGAATCATCTTTAATTTTTCGAAACAATTCAAGCCATCGGAAAACTTGCTCAATAAGATACTCTCCTGTGAAAAATACAAAGTAAGATTCAGAAATGAAAATTCGCTTCTTTTGAAAGCTGATGACTTAGGAAAAGATAAAACAGAAATAGCGCTTTCATTTATAGAATATTTGAACTAATGATGTTTTTACATTACTTGAAGTATCACATTACTTATTGGGCTTGATGAATTGTCTCGTTTTTCTTGAAGAAATTATTAACTATCTCCAATAGGTCATTTATATTGAATGGTTTGGGAAGGCATATGGTTTTTGTTTCTTCGATAAACTTTTTGGTTTTTGGGTCGTAAGTGTCGCCAGTAGTAAAAATTACACTCTTTTCTATACCTGCATTCTTTTCTTTCAATATATTATAGAGAGAAAATCCATCTATTCCCGGCATTCTCAAATCAGAAATAATCAGGTCATAGGTGCAATTTTTGATTTTTTCAAGAGCTGTCTTGCCATTATCAGCAATTTCTACTCTATGTTTTTTATTCAAAATAGAAAAAATCAAATCCCTAATCATTGAGTCATCATCTATGACAAGAATTTTTTTCTGCTCTTTCTGCTGTTGATAACTAATTCCTTGCTCTTTTTCCTCTACTTCAGCGGCTTTAGATGTCTTTACTATGGGAAGTTTTATAGTAAAAGTTGTTTTTTTATAGGGTTTGCTCTCTACACTAATACTTCCTTTATGGTTGTTGATGATTCCGTAGCATAAACTCAATCCTAATCCTGTGCCGATTTGCGGCTCTTTTGTTGTAAAAAATGGATCAAATATTCTTTTTAAATTTTCTTTTGGAATTCCGGGACCATTGTCGGATATTTTTATGACTATCGACTTGTTTTCTATTGAAGACTCTATTATTATCTCTCCTTCATTTCCTGACAACGCCTGAAAAGAGTTGTTAATCATATTAAGAAAAACTTGCTCTATTTGTGTCTCATCTGCCATTGTTTCAGGCAAGCTTTCGTCGAGTCGGGGTATAAGTTTAATATTGCTTACATCAATCTTGTATTTGAAGAGTTTTACAACGCGCATAATTATTTCATTTATATTGACATTCTTAAACTGAGGTTTATTATGCCTTGCAAATCCGAGAAGAGAATGGATTATATTTCTTGCGCCCTTTGCGCTCAATTCAATCTTGGAAATCATTTCAGACAATTCGCCATCAACATTCATCTCCTTGATTATTTGAGAATAGCCAAGTATAGGTGCAAGTTTATTGTTCAGTTCGTGAGTTATTCCTGAAATCATCGAGCCAAGAGAAGCAAGTTTTTCTGAATGAAGAAGTTGTTCTTCCAGTTTTTTTCTTTCTGTTATATCCTTTATTAGCAGCACATTACCAATGATTGGATTGCCCTTCTTATCGCATGGAACAGAAAGGGAAACAAGTGCCGGAAATTTTTCTCCTTTTTTATTTACTAATTGCTCTTCTATGCTTTGAATCTGTATCGATTCATCTCCAAGCAGTCTCTTCCTTAAAAGGTTTTTGTCTTTTACACTATAACTTGCGCTTTCATCATCCTGTCCGTTACCCTCTTCAGGCAAAATCATAAAGATGCTTTTCCCTATTGCTTCAGCAGAGGAGTAACCAAATATCTTTTCAGCGCCCTTATTCCAATAGATTATTGAATTTTGGTCATTGGCAGTTATAATAGCATCATCAAGACTTTCAATCGTAGATTCGATATAATCACGAAGATAGTCAATTAGTTCATCTCTCTGCTGTTGTACAGAGATATCCCTAATCATAAGCGCAAATCCTGTAACTTCTCCGGATTCTGAATGAATAATCGATGAGCGAATTTCAACAGGTATAGAATCTCCGGTTTTTGCTTGAAGTTTTATCTTGACAGGCAGGCTTACTTCTTTCTTTTGAATAAAGGAAAATTTTTTCTCGAATTCGTCCTTAGGAGCATTTGTCAGAAAACTTAAGGGTTTATCGATCAATTCTGAGGGAGCATAGCCCGTTAAATTTTTAGAATATTCATTTGCAAATGTAATTTTCCCCTCAGAATCAATTATAATAAGCGATTCAGGAAAATTGGTTATTATCTCTTCGCAATTGATATTCGGTTTATGCACCTTTTTTTCATTCACTTTTTTTTGAGTTTTGCTATTGAATTTTTTGATATTCGATAAAGTCTCTGCACTTTGAATTTCTTTTAATTTCCTAATCTTGTCAAGTTGAAAGCAAATGGCTGTTTTCCCCTCTTTTTCAATAGAATTTTTTATATAACAAGATAGTTCAACTTCTAAAAGAGTGCCGTCTTCGAGAATTCTTTGAGTTGAGAGTTTATCCGCTTTCCCTTTTTTTATGAGAGAATTTTTGAGATCGATCAAATTGGAGAAAATTTCCTCCGGGATCAAGGGTAAATAGGAATAGATGATATCATTCTTTTCATAGCCGAATAT
>RFHX01000082.1 GCA_003695725.1 Candidatus Schekmanbacteria bacterium | reverse complement strand
GTTACAAACCAACACTTTTTTTTATCTTCAAATGAATATTCGAAATCTTCAACTATTTTATCATCTTCTCGGGAAAAAATTCCAAACCTAATCGGCAATTTTTTCTTTACAAATAGAGCATTTATTTTTATCCAACTATCACTGTTGTAAAACACATTCCATATCTCATTGTCCAATATTAGCTGGTTATAATAAAGAAGAAAACCCGGTTGCGCAAATCTGAAAACATAAATATTTTCATCATTTTTGAAATTTGCTTTAATAAAATCAATTGCAGGTTTCATATTTTCAAACCTATAAAATTTGTATTTCTTCATCTGATTCGAAAAATATCGCGGTATTCTTCCCTTCCAATTTCGTGAAAATGTATCACTATAAATCACAGCATTTATGATAAAGGAAAAAGTTAATAACATACAAATCATTACCAAGAATTTTTTTGTTTTTCCCTTATAAAAATATGCCGCCCCTCCACCGGCAATAGAATAAATAGGAATACCTAAAAAGAGGCACTGTCTTGTTGGACCAAAGGGATAAAAACCTAAGTAGGCAAAAATGAATGTAATAAAAAAGGGGAAGCATAAGTATCCAAATGCTCTGAATTTTTTAGTCAAAAAAATATATGTAATACAAAAAAAAAAAAATAAAATTACAAGGAAAGATTGAAATTCACCAAGTCCAAGGAGAAAATAGCGAATAAGTTGAAAACTTCTCTCCAGAAAAAAAAGAGGTAACGACAATAAATTATTTTTATTCGGAAAATAAGGTGCAAGATAAAAGTTTGAAAAATACTTTCTTAAATGCAGTTGATATTTAATTATCCAGAAAAAACAGCTTATACAAATAGATAAAGTAATCAGTTGTGAGAGAATCCAGTGTTTAATTTCCTTTTCTTTCAAAATATAAAATTTTTCAATAACAAAAATTATGTTTAATGCTGCAACAAGAATAGATAAGCCATATTATGCAAAGAATCCTATCGAAGAGAGTATTGCAAAAAAATATTTCCATTTTCTCTCCTCTGGCTTTTGAATTGCCAACTCAAAAGAAAGCAAAATTAGAGATGCAAATAGAAGTGATAAAGAATAAGGTCTCACCTCATTTGAAAATCTAAACTGAGTAAAGGAAATTGAAAAAAAAAAGGAAGAGAAAAGAGCCGATATTTGGTCTTTAAACAAAATGTTTGTAAATTGATAGACAAAAAAAATCGTAAGAATATTCGATAGCGTCGGAACAATCCTTGCATAAAAATCTGAAATTCCAAAATTAGAAAAAAATTTGATCAAAAAAAGATGAAGTGGTGGATTGCTCGAATTTTTTTTTGCCGCCTCAACAATATTGCTCAAAGCCCCAAAACTAAGTCCATACTCTCTTGCTTCATCATAATGAAGACTATAATTTCCAAGCCACAACAGCCTAACAACAGCGCCAATTCCAACTATAATAACCAACCAAAAAAATATTCTTTTAGAATAATCCTCTTTAATATTTTTTTTATTGAACATTAAAAACTCTAAAATTTTTAACCTCAATACTTAGAAAATATCTCTTAAATTAACAAAATAAATTCTCTTCTTAAAGAGTTTTTAACGCTTTTATAATAAAAAAAGCACCCTTCAAAAAAAGGGTGCTCAATTTTTTTTACTGTTAATTTATTTTTAACTTGCTGCTGCTTGATCTTTTATCTTAATTTCGAAGATGCAATACTCTTTTCCTTGCGGAAGCTGAGGGTCTCCATTTTCTCTTGCACCTTGACAATCGAAACGGACGAATTCTATGCAGTCTTTTCCAATTATATCCCTCACACCATAGTCAATCTCTGTAAAAATTGCACAAAGCTTCTTTCTTGTCTCAACATCCTTAATTCCGATTGCATCAAAAGCATTATTAATCATACAGCCAACTCTTTTAGCACGAACATGTCCTGGTCCAAGCTGTTCAAGAGGAAGAAGTTTCGACCCTGAATTGTCCGCTCTCTGGCTTGACATAAACCACATCTGCCAATCACAATAGTTTTGAAAATCAGAATTTGTTGCAGGCGGTTTTGTCTCTTCAAGGAATGTCCTTGCTGACATCTGACCAACATTAAAATAGAACTCTCTCAAAACCTTTTCACCCTCTTCTCCAAATTTTTCTAAGATTCTGACGGTAAGCAATCCCATAAGCCCAAATCCTCTCATCTGGGCAGCTCTATGAAGTTCTTTCCAATCTGTTTTATCCTCTGCACTCATTGATAAATCCTCCTTTTAGTTTTTGTTAAAAATACAACTCCTTCACTTTCAAAAAACCGAGTAGCCACTCGACTATTTACAACATATAGAAAAAAAAGCAAGTTTTTTCTCAGCTTTTTTTTGAAGTCTACTTTTTTTGCATAAAAGGTCAAAGAAAAATATCAACCATTTTCAAATTAAAAGGAAGGGGATGGAGAATAAGTGCCAAATACATTTTTCAAAGACGAACAGATTTCTTCAACAGTTGCATAAGATTCTACGCATTCAATTATAGCAGGCATCAAGTTTATATTATTTACTTTCGCTGATTTAACCAAGTTATCCAGTGACTTTTTAACTTCAATATCGTTCCTCTCTCTTTTTACCTTTGCCAATTTTGCCCTTTGCTCTTTCTCAACTTCTTCAGAAATCTTAAATGCTTTTATTTTCTTATCTTTCTTTGAAACAAAACAATTAAGTCCAACAATTTTTTTAATTTTACTTTCGATATCTCTTTTTTCTTTCCACGCTTCCCGATTGATTATTTGCTGAAAGAAATTTTTTTCAAGCGCCCATATGGCGCCTCCTCTTTCTTCAATCTCCTTCAATAACTGAACAGAATCTTCTTCAATCTTATCAGTAAGCTCTTCAAGGTACGACGACCCTCCAAAGCTGTCTATTATGCCACATAAGCCGGATTCATATGCCAAAATCTGTTGTATCCTTAGAGAAACCCTCGCACTCTCTTCTGAAGGAATTCCCAAAGCTTCATCATAAGAGGAAATATGAAGGGATTGCACACCACCTAATACAGCAGAAAGCGCTTCTATCGTACCTCTTACAATATTATTCATTGGCTCATTTAAGGTAAATGTAGAACCCATAGTGGCTGCAAATACACGAAATTTCATAGAAGATTCATTTTTCGCATTGAATCTTTCTTTCACTAATTTGGACCATATTCGTCGAGCGGCTCTGAATTTTGCAGTTTCTTCAAAAATATTCATCCCTGCTGACATAATCCAAGAAATTTTAGGTGCAAAGGAATCAATTGAGATACTCCTCTGCAGTACATCATCGATATAAGCAATAGCTGCAGAAAACATAAATGCTATTTCTTGAATTGCATTACAACCTGCTTCCCGATAGTGATATCCTGAAATTGAAATAGGATTCCATTGAGGCAGATTTAATGAACAAAATTCTATTATATCAGATGCAAGGCGCATTGCCCCCATAGGGCTATAGATATAAGTGCCCCTTGAAACATATTCCTTTATAATATCATTCTGAAGAGTGCCTCTCAATTTATGTAAGGGTATGCCTCTTTTTTTGGCAACAGCTATGTACATTGCAAGCATTACTGCCGCCTGCGCATTCGCAGTCATTGAAACCGAGATTTTATCAATCTCAATTCCATCAAAAATCTCCTCCATATCAGATAGTGTATCCACAGCAACTCCAATTTTTCCAACTTCACCTTCAGCCCTTGGAGAATCTGAATCAAGTCCCATCTGAGTTGGAAGGTCAAAGGCAACGCTTAATCCTTTTTGTCCTTGTTTAATGAGCATCTTGAAACGCTCATTCGTATCAGAGGCCGTCCCAAAACCAGCATACTGCCTCATAGTCCATATCTTTCCACGATACATAGTTTTCTGGATTCCCCTTGTAAATGGATATTCCCCGGGCAATCCTTCTTTTTCAAGATATGATTTTCCTGATTTGTCTTTGATAGGATAATACCTTCTTATTTCTATATTGGAGGGCGTAAAAAAATTTTTTTTTCTTTCACTCATCTGAAGTTTCTTAAATTTTAGGACTTTGTGCAATAACGCTCTTTCTCAAAAAAAATATCTACTGCTTTAAATCCTTTGCTCAATCTTACTGAGTGCTCAATTCCATCAGGTATGAAATAACTTTCTCCTTTCTTGAACTTTCGTCTATTTCCCTGCATTTCAACTTCCATTTCTCCCTGAAGCACAACTCCCCATTGTGCAGAATGCCTATGTGCAGGGATAAACGCCTCTTCCTTGACATCGAAAAATATCACTTGATGTTCAATACCTTGAAGAAGTTTAGCACCAATCCCTCTATAAGGAATATCTGCATCAGGCAATGAGTCAAACATTTTTGGATAGATTTCTTCTTTGCTCAATGTAATACTCCCTTCCTAAATTGTTTTTTTGATAGATTACCCTTTTCTTATACTTGACAGAGAACTAAATTTTATTCTAACAGATAATTGATTTTTTCAATATTATTTTGGAGATTAATTTTGCGTCTTCCAAAAACAGAATACATAAAAGCTCTTTCAATAAACGAAGTCATAGCAAATCTTGCCGAAGCCGATAGCAAAGCAAAAATATTGGCAGGCGGTACAGATTTACTCGTAAATATGAAGCACCGGCTTGAAATGCCGGAAATCTTAATAGGTATAAAATCTATCCCTGAATTATCCTCTCTTTCAAAAGAGAACGGAATGCTCAAAATTGGCTCTGCATTCACGCTGAGTAATCTTTTGAAGAAAGAAGAAATTAAAAATGACTATCCAATTCTTTATGATTCGATAAAATCACTTGCTTCAATGCATATAAGAAACACTGCAACAATTGGCGGAAATATCTGTTTGAATACAAGGTGTTGGTATTACAACCAACCAAAACTCTGGAGAGACGGCAGAGAACTTTGCCACAAAACAGGAGGCACGGTTTGCCATGCAATAAAAAAATCTGGTCGCTGTTATGCAATAAACAGCTCTGATACGGCACCTGTAATGATTGCGCTCGATGCAGAATTTACATTAACCTCGAAGGAAGGAGAAAGAAAAGTCAAAGCAACAGATTTCTTCAAAGACAACGGGAAATCACATATCGATATTGCAAATGATGAACTGCTTACTTCAATAACAATTCCTTCTCAAAGGGAGGAAAAGACACTGACATACTTTCACAAGATTAGCAGCCGCAGAGGAATAGATTTCGGCTATGGCAATGTGGCAATCAGTCTGAAAGGGGAAAAAAATAAAGGATACAGTGAAGCAAAAATAGTCATAGGGGCAATGACATCAGCCCCTGTTTTGCTCAAAAAAGCAGCTTCTATAATTGCTGAATCAGGTATTACAAAAAAAAGTATAGAAGAAGCATCCAACATTGCTGCAACTGAGCTTGGGACATTAACAAATCTTTTTACTTCAGCAGGCTACAAGCGAAAACTTGCGTCTGCACTTGTTAAAAAAGCATTAGAGGCACTCTCTGAAAAATAAATAAAGAGGGAAGAGTTTTGAAAAGGATAATTACTCTCAATGTAAATGGTGATGACTATGAAGTAGCAGTCAAACCAAATGACACATTGCTTGATGTCATAAGATACGAGTTAAAACTTACAGGCACAAAAAAAGGATGTGACATAGGCACTTGCGGAGTATGTACTGTAATAATGGATGGAGAAGCAGTCCTCTCCTGTCTTATATTAGCTTTGGATGCACAAGGACATAAAATTACAACTATTGAAGGAATAAGCACAGAAGAAGAGCTTCATCCCGTTCAGAAAGCTTTTATAGAAAAAGGGGCTATACAATGTGGTTTTTGTACGCCGGGTATTGTTATGACAGCTAAAGCACTTCTCGACAACAACCCGACTCCCAGTGATGAAGAAATCAGAGAAGCCCTTGCAGGTACATTCTGTAGATGCACAGGACATATAAAAATCATTGAAGCAATCAAGAGCCTTATTCCAGAGCAAAGATGAGGTAACTTTTTCAAGATGGCAGTTAAAAAAGATAAATACAATGTAGTAGGAAAAAGCCACCCTCGTTTAGATGGCGTATATAAAGCTTCAGGGCGTTCACAATTCGCAGACGATGTTATTTTACCCGGAATGCTCTATGGAAAAATTGTAAGAAGTCCATATGCCAGCGCTAAAATCCTCAATATCGACACTTCAAAGGCAAAAAAACTTCCGGGTGTTAAAGCAGTGATTACAAACGAAGACATAAATGGATTTATGTTTGGTCCAGATGAGCAGCTCTTGTGTGATAAAAAAGTCTATTGCTTTGGCGATGAAATTGCCGCTGTAGCTGCAATTGACGAAGATACAGCTCTTGAAGCTGCAGAATCAATAAAGATTGATTTTGAGCCACTCAAACCAATTCTATCAATTGAAGAAGCTATGGCACAAGGCGCGCCCGTACTTCATGAATATCTTGAAGACAATATTGCAGATGAAATTGATATCAATTTTGGAAATATAGAAAAAGCATTTGAAGAATCTGACCATATTCGGGAAGACGAATTCATTGTAAGGCCTAATCACAGTTGTTTTTCAGAGCATCATATTGCAGTAGCTGATTTTTCCCTTCCCAACAAGCTTACTATATGGACGCCTATTCAGTCTTCTGCAATTATTCAAAACAATATGGCATTCAATTTAGGGCTCTCAACAAGCAATGTGAGAATAATGAATCTTAATACAGGCGGTGCATTTTGCGGACGAGGCGCTGACAAGGGTTTCCATTACATTACTGCCTTCCTTTCAAGAAAAACGGCAAAACCTGTAAAATTGATGTGCAGCGCTGATGAGGAATTTCTTGTCTTTCGCGGCGGAGGTACATTCAAAATTAAACTCAAAACAGGGGTAAAAAAGGACGGCACTCTGAAAGCAGTTGAAGCAAAGGTATTAGCCGACTGCGGTGCTTATATGGAGACCCAATTCATTGTATTGAGATTTATGGCTACCTCCCTGCAAATGCTCTATAAGCTCGAAGGAGCAAGATTCAATGGAAAGTTGGTTTATACGAACAACCCGCCCTATTTCTTCCATCACGGCACAGGAATGGTTACACTGCGTTTTGCTTTCGGCTCGCAGCTCGACAGGATAGCAGAGGACATCGGTATAGATCCGGCAGAAATTCGACTAAAAAATGCTGTGGACAAGGGCTATACAACATTGAGCAAAATTCATTATGCAAGCTGTGGTCTCAAAGACTGCATCAAAAAAGTCGTAAAAAAATCAGGGTGGAAAAGAAAAAGAGGGAAACTTCCACCATACAGGGGAATTGGTATTGGTTGTGGAATAATTCGTTCTGGCGGCAAGGGAATGTTTACCCATGATACATCAGCAATATTTATCAAAGTGTCCGAAGACGGGAAGGTTTTTCTTTTTACAGGACTCCCTGATATGGGACAGGGGTCACACACAGCAATGGCAATGATTGCAGCTGAAGTGCTTGGTATATCTGCAAACAATATAACTGTAATTTCAGGCGATACCGATATCGCACCTCTCGATGTGGGTGCAATGTCTCAAAGAGGGACATTCACAACAGGAAACGCCGTTATAAATGCGGCAAAGGATGTCAAAAAACAGTTGATAAAGTCTGCTTCAAAAATACTTAATGTTCCTACTTCATCTATTGTTTTTAGAGATAATAAGGTTTTTCCAAAAGACAATCCTGAACAAACAATAAGCTTCGAGGATTTAGTCTTCCAAACGCTCTACTCAGATGAAGGAAGATTCATAATGGGAAGAGGGTTTTACAATCCACCATGCCAAGCAGCTGATATGTCAACTCTTCAGGGCAACTCCTCTCTTGCTTATTCCTTTGGCGCACAGGTTGCAGAGGTCGAAGTCGACCCGGAAACAGGTAAAGTAAAAGTATTGAAAATGACTGTCGCTCACGATGTAGGTTTTGCAATCAATCCATTAGGCGTCGAAGGACAGCTCGATGGACAGGTATTCAGCGGAATGGGACAGGCTTTGTATGAAGAATGTTTAATGGAAGATGGCCAAGTCCTCAATCCTTCCTTTCTCGATTATAAGACTCCCCGTGCATTCGATATGCCTGAAGTTGAACGAATAATCGTGGAAAGCAATGACCCTTATGGCCCTTTTGGCGCTAAAGAAGTAGGTCAGGGCCCTATTCAATGTACAACACAGGCAATAGCAAATGCAGTCAGCAATGCTATTGGCTGGCCTATTTCCGAATTACCGATTACTCCTGAAAAGGTTTTAAAAGCTATTCAAGAAAAAAAACAAGCCGAAAGAAAAAACTGATTTTTCTAACTCCAACTTTGCCGATATTACTAAATATTGCTCTTTCTTAATAGTTTGTTGAATTTCTGTATAAGGGAATTTATAATAGAGTGTATCACAAAGTTTCTATTAAACATTCCTTATGAAAAAAGAAAAAAATATAGATTATTTAGAAAGTCGGGATAAACAACTTTGGTTCTTGACACTTCTTCTTTTTCTTCTCATAGCGGCATTTCTTTTTCTTCTTACTCTGCAATATACATCTCTTTTTGGAGAGCCTATAGAAAACAAATACTTTTATGCCTTTACGCTATTAATACTTCTTTTCATTGTTTATCTAATAAATAATCAGACACATATCAAAAAATTGAGAAAGCAAATAGAAGAAGAAAAAAAGAAAACTGATGCATTGAAAGAACAATCGATAAGAGAAAACCTTCTTTCTCTTGGAACAAAAAACCATTTTGAAGACTGCCTCGCTATGGAATTTCGCAGGTCACAGATTTCATCTGCACCTTTTTCAGTACTTGTTGTGGCAGTCAAAAACCTTGCTGAAATAGATAAAAAATATGGTTTTGGTAAAGGCAATGAATTAATCTGTGATGTTACAAGGTCATTAAGAAATTTTTTATCGGAGGGCAATTCTCTCTTTAGATATTCCAATCAGATTTACACAAGCATTCTTCCTGAAACAGACAAAGATAAAATGACAACATTAACAAAAAAAATAAATGATACACTCTCTAAAATCAGGACGGAAGATGGTGAATTACTGGAAATCTCGATAAATTCGGCTTCCTTCCCTGCAGATGCAGAAAGTCTTCATGATTTAAGAAAGAAACTTTTTGAACCTTTCTGCAATGAAGCAGTAGAGTAGTTATCGCATATGCCCCTATTTGTCTCAAATTTTACGGAAAAAAAGAAAAATTAAATTTCATCTTCACCAATGAATCCGGTGCCATCACATTTATCACATATTTCCCTTTCCATAGGCACGCTTTCTCTGTCAGTTTCTGACCATGATTCAGAAGATACTTCAGATACCTTCTCAAGGTAGCCTCTGCCATCACAATTTGGGCATTTTATCTTTTTTCTTTCTTTTTCCATAAATATTTCCTTACGAAGTCAATTATTCTCAATTACCCTGCATCTCACTTCGCCTTCTTCTGGATGAAAACACCGATTACAGGATATGCAGTCCGCTTTCTCTTTCCCATTGTAAATCTTCAACGGCAAATCCGGTTCTCTGATCAAAGGGCGGCTCATAGAAATCAAATCAGCTATCCCATCATCAATTGTTTTTTCCATTATTTTTCTTGAACGCACTCCCCCTACAAGAAAAACTTTTGCAGATGAATTTTTTTTAATCTTTTTCGCAAAGTCTGAAAAATATGCTTCCATCTCTTCTTTAATAATACCCGGTCTTGCCGCACCTAACTGTGTTTTTGTTTCTGCAATTGCACAGCTTGGTTCAATCGCAGCTATACCCTCCTCTCCAATTTCAATGGCATTTTCTATTCCTTCCTCAGGCGTAAGGCCTCCCTCTACAAAATCTGCAATATTGATTTTTATAAACAGAGGAAATCCAGCCGATACCTTTTCCTTAATCTTTTCTATGATTTCTTTTACGATCCTGAGTCTTCCTTTTCTATCTCCACCCCATTCATCATTCCTTCTATTCGTATAAGGAGATAAAAACTGACTCAACAAATATCCATGAGCCGAATGGATTTGCACAGCGTCAACTCCTGCTTCTTCTGCCCTTACAGCGGCATCAGCGAATTTCCTTATAACATCTTTTATTTCCTCCTTTGTCATTTCCCTCGGTTTTACCCGCATACCACGAGGCCTGATTGCCGAAGGTGCTATGGGGGATGTAATTGAAGGATCAGATTGTCTTCCTCCATGATTAATTTGGACTGCAATGTTGATATTTGAATCAACTGCCTTTATTTTTTCTTTAATACGGATAAAACTTTCAATCATTCTGTCATCATGAATACCTTTCTGGCGGATATGGCATCTGCCCTGCATATCAATAAAAGAGTGCCCCAGAATAATCAAACCGCTTCCGCCAGCCGCCAGTTTCTCAAATATAGACATCTTATCTTGAGACACACTTCCATCTTCAGACGCAATGTATTCTTCTGTTGCTGAACGAACGAATCTGTTTTTTACTTCAAGATTTGCAATATTACACTTTGAAAAAAGTTGAGACATATCTTAAAACTCCTATTCATTATTTTCAAAAAAGTATTAAAAGAAACTTTCCAAAGCAATTTAAAATATACTAAAAAATAAAATGGATAATCAATTATGAAAAAATATAGAATTTATTGCGATGGAGCATGCAGTGGAAATCCGGGCATTGGCGGATACGGAATTATAATTGAAGATGGGGAAAAAATTAAAAAAATTTCTGGCGGCAAAATGGAAACTACAAACAACCGAATGGAACTAACAGCGGCTATAAAAGCAATTAAGGAAATCCCCGCACCTTCAGAATTAGAAATATTTACCGATTCCCAATATCTTGTGTTGGGGATAACAAAATGGATTAATGGATGGTTAAAGAACGGCTGGAAAAATGCCCAGAAAAAGGAGGTAAAAAATAAGGACTTGTGGAAAGAATTGCTTGAAATCTCAAAACCTCATCGTATCAAATGGCACTGGCTTAAAGGGCATAGCGGACATAAAGAAAATGAAGAATGTGACCGAATGGCAAGAAATTTTATAAAAAAACTGCAATGTCAAAGGAGATAAGGAATGTTTTTCAAACAGATACATACAGGGACAATGGGAAATTTTACATACATTTTCGGATGTAAAGACACAAGAATGAGCGCAGTAGTGGACCCTCCTTCCGACATTACTAAAGTGATAAATATTTTAAAAGACAACAATTTTAAACTTGAATATATCTATGCAACGCACACTCATTTTGACCATATAGGAGGAATTAGAGAATTAAAAGCTCAAACAAATGCAAAAACTGTTGTCCATCGGCTTGAAAGCAATGTATTGAAAAATAAGAACATACCTGTTGATATTGAAGTTGAAGAAGGTGACCATATGCGCCTTGGCACTGTAATCGTAAGAATCATCCACACACCGGGACATACTCCCGGCGGTATATGTCTTCTTATAAATAACGAAAAACTTATAACTGGTGATACTCTTTTCGTAGGCGATTGTGGAAGAACAGACCTTTCTGGGGGCAATTCGAAGCAGCTTTATGAAAGTCTTGAAAAAAAGATTAAAACACTGCCTGACAATATTGAAGTTTATCCCGGTCACGATTATGGAGGTGAATCTTCAACAATCGAAAAGGAAAAAAAGAGTAATCCTGCTCTAAATTGCAAAACTCTGGCAGAATTTGAGGCATTGCCATAAGCAGTAAGACATCTTATCTTTATTACTCTGATTATGGATTAAGCAATTCCCTGAGAAAAATTTTCTCTTCCCTAATCAAGCAAACTATAGCAATATATCCTCCGCAGGGAGGAGAATAACCTTTGAAGTCAGGGTCTGTAAAATCACATCCGCTTATATAAAAATTACATTGACGGCATATTCTTTCCAGCATTTCACCATTTTGATAAATAATTTTTGGACATAATACATCACCTTTAAAATAGTTGTGAAAGCGCTTTTGAGGCAATTTACTTAAAATTTCTTTTAAAATTTCAGCCCCTTTGCAGAGCATCTCCTCTTTTCCTTCCTTGTAAAAGGAACAAAAGGGTTTGCATATTTTTTCAATTATTTCATCATCCTTCATCTATTCTGAATCCTTTTATACATTGAATTTAAAATGAATGATGTCGCCGTCTTTCACAACATATTCTTTGCCCTCAAGCTTCATCAATCCTTTTTCCCTAACAAGATGTTCACTGCCCAATTTGATGAGGTCTTCATAGGGATAAATTTCTGCCTTAATAAAACCTCTTTGAAAATCGGTATGGATCTTCCCTGCCGCATCATAGGCAGTAGCGCCTCTTTTTATAGTCCATGCCCGCACTTCTTTGCTTCTTGTTGTAAAAAAAGTTATCAAATCAAGCAGAGAATAACCGCTTTTTATAATTTTCTCCAAGGCAGATTCATTTATTCCCATTTCCTTTAAAAACTCCTTTCTTTCATCTTCCTCAAGCTCTAACGCTTCTTCTTCCAATTTGCCACAGATTGTTATTGCCTGGGATTTCTCTTTTAACTGGATTTCCGAAATAAGATTTTCGAGATTTTTATTTCTTTCTGTATCTGTTTCATCAATATTGATCACATATAGCACCGGTTTTCTCGTCAAAAGGAAAAGGTCGGGAATTTTAGATACTTCAGGAATATTTCGTGCAGACACTCCTCTTTCAATTTCCATCTTTATTTTTTCAAGGTCTTCCACAAGTTGTCGCAATCTCTTATCCCCTGATTTTGCCGATGTTTTAGCTTTATCAAGGCGTTTTTCAACTGTTTGAAGGTCTGCAAGCAAGAGCTCTGTATTTACTATTTCTGCATCTTTCAGTGGATTTATCTCGTTATAGGAATGAGTGATATTCTCATCATTAAATGCTCTAAGAATATGCATAACTGCATCAACATTCCTAATATGAGAAAGAAACTGATTGCCAAGCCCCTCTCCTTTGCTTGCACCTTTTACAAGTCCTGCAATATCTGTAAATTGTAAAGTGGCAGGCACTACCTTGTCAGGTTTTACAATTTCTGCAATTTTATCAAGCCGCTCATCTGGCACCTTTGCAATGCCTGTATTTGGTTCAATCGTGCAAAAAGGATAGCTTGCCGTCTGCGCACCTGCCTTTGTCAAGGCGTTGAAGATAGTAGATTTACCCGCATTAGGAAGCCCAACAATTCCGCAATTAAAACCCATTATTCTCTTTCAATCCGCGAAGAATGTTCTTTAAGAATATCTATGAAGTTCTTTAATATGCCTGCCGTTGCACCCCAAATAATATCTCCGTTATAATTAAAAAAATAGGTTTTGAGCATATCGCCTCTGTATTCTCTCAATGTTTCAGACCACATCGCATCTTGCATAAGCAAAGGAAGAGGAACCTCTATTATCCGTTCGATTTCTTCCTCATTTATTTTCATTTTCAAAGGAAGGGAAAGGACTCCAACAAAAGGAGTAATCTTGAAACCCGTTACAGTGGGCATATCATCGAGAGACCCAAGTATTTTGATTTTTTCTGCTTCGACTCCAATCTCTTCTGAAGTTTCTCTTAATGCAGTTTCTATCAAATCTTTATCTTCATCACTTTTCATTCCCCCGGGAAAAGATATTTCTCCTTTATGATGCTCAACTTTATCAGTTCTTTTTGTAAACAGTATATTAGGCGTCTCTTTTTTAATAAATACAGGCAATAGGACAGCCGCTTGAATCAAAGAAGAGTCTTCAAATGAAACTCTCTTTCTTTCTTTGAGAATTGAGCTAATGAATTCGAAGTCAATCTTCATAAGCTATTAGATAGCAGAAGATATCAAATTTTTCCATATATAGTTATCTTAAAAATTCTTAGAGCAAAAAGAAAAGAGAAACAAAGTAGATGAATACTTTTTCTCAATGGATGATTTTCAAGATTTTAGGACATTTGAATTTTGGCTGAATGAAGTATAATCTCATAAAAACCAACTTATATAATTGACAGCAAAGCCAAGCAGTGCTAATAATTCTCATTCATTGCCGGCGTAGCTCAGCTGGTAGAGCAGCTGATTCGTAATCAGCAGGTCAGCGGTTCAAGTCCGCTCGCCGGCTCTTCTCATTTGTCAACTCTAACTTCTCATCATTCATCCTAGCCCGGATGCTCTACACAAATAAGCATCAAGAAGCAGGATTCTCTCTTCAAGGCGGACTATGACCTTCGTGAGAGAAATTGAATTTATTTATCAAATATAGTTGATATTCTACTTTTTCCTTTTCAGATATCTGAAAAAGTCACTTTCCGTTGATAGAAGCAGAAAATCCTTGTCAGAAAGAGTAGTCTTATAGGTTTCCATTGTCTTGATAAATCTGTAAAATTCTCGAGAATCTGCACTTTGATTGTAAACTTTTGCATATATTGCGGCGGCTTCTGCATCTGCTTTCCCTTTTATTTCCTGCGCCTTGCGATATGCTTCAGATTGAATCCTTTTAAGCTCTCGTTCCTTATCTCCTAAAATTTTGCTTGCTTCCCCCTGACCTTCTGAACGAAATTTTTCTGCAATTCTTTTTCTTTCTGAAATCATTCTCTCAAATATCTTTTTTCTTACTTCTTCAACATAATTAATCCTTTTGAATCTCACATCAAGAAGTTCAATGCCTAATTCTGCCAAACGGGGAGCGGCATCTGCAATAATCGACCGAGTTAACTTTTCCTGTCCATATTCAATTTTTTGGAAAGCCTCAGCTTCTTCACCTTCTGTAAGGTCTTCCTGCACTGCTGGCACCCTATTAGATGAGCGGATAACCTCAACAAGATCACTATTGGCTATAGCATTCCTGATTCCTCCGTCAATAATGTCATCTAAGCGAGACTGAGCGCCTCTTTCATCTCGCACTCTCTGGAAAAAAAGCAAAGGATCTGCTATTCTCCATCGGGCGTAGCTGTCAACCCAAATAAACCGCTTATCTTTTGTCGGTACTTGATTGGGGGATCCATCCCATTCTAAAAACCTTTTATCAAAATAGTTTGTTTTTTGAATCCAAGGTATCTTGAAATGTAGTCCCGGCTCGGTAATAGGACTTCCAACAGGTTTGCCAAATTGGGTAATGATAACCTGTTCTGCCTCATTCACAATGAAAGCAGAAGAAAAAAGCAGAAAAATTAATCCAAAGATAATAATTAATAAGGGCAGCAATCTGGTAATCTTCATTTTTTTACCTCCTTGCTAAAATCAAATAAAGGAAGTATTCCTGAAGCTTTTTCATCAGTAATCAGCTTGCGTCCTACTTTATTCATAATCTCATTCATTGTTTCAAGGTATATTCTTTCTCTCGTCACATCCTTCGCTTTCAAGTATTCCTTATAAACAGCGTTGAATCGTGAAGCGTCCCCCTTCGCCTGATTAATTCTTTCAAGAGCATATCCTTTTGCTTCCTCAATCAGCTTTGCAGCCTGTCCCCTTGCCTTAGGAATCACACGGTTATATTCAGCTCTTGCCTGATTGATCAGCTTTTCTTTTTCCTGCTGTGCCTCATTTACCTCATTAAATGCCGGTTTTACTTCATCTGGGGGTGTGACATCCTGAAGAACTATTTGATCAACTTTGATTCCCAACTCATATTGATTGCACAATTCTTGAAGCTTTTGTGCAGCTGCATCTGCAATTTCCTGCCTGCCAATTGTGAGCACTTCACTTACTGACCTGTCACCTATTATTTCACGCATTACTGCTTCATTCATATCTCTGAAGGTAAGCCGCGCATTTCTCACCTTAAATAGAAACTTCTCCGGTTCATTTATTCGATATTGGACAATCCATTCCACAACAGCAGCATTTAGGTCTCCTGTTAACATCAGGGATTCATCTTTATAATTAGCACTTGAATAATTCGTGCGGACACCTGCTTCCAATGTTCGAAATCCAAATTCTTCTTTAAGTTGTCTTTGAACTGGAACTTTATAGACTGTTTCAATGCCAAGAGGAATCTTGAAACGAAGTCCCGGCTCAACTGTTCGGTTGTATTTACCAAGACGAAGTATGACACCAACTTCTTCAGGCTCAATCGTAAAAAATGAAGAAGAGATAAAAAATATGAGAAAGACTCCTAAAACTATCCATGCGATTGTACTACCTCTGAAATCAGGAAATTTTATATTTTTAAGATCAACAGAAGAATTGTCATCCATAAACAGCCCCTCCCATTTTGTATGCAGATAGCAAGAAAAATATCGAACTTTACCTTATCTGTTTTTTTTAAAAGATACAACCTATTTAGAACAATTTTTTTTCGTTAATCAATCTATTT
>RFHX01000081.1 GCA_003695725.1 Candidatus Schekmanbacteria bacterium | reverse complement strand
GACAATGAAAATATAAAAAGACTTTTTAAGAAATATTATATACCTTCAATGATGACGATTTCTGTTGCAGGAAATTTTGATAAAAAGCAGTTGGTAGAGTTAGCAGAAAAATACTTTAGCTTCCCTGATAGAAAAAAAGGGAAACAGGAGCCTGAGAGGAAGAAACCTGTATACAACAGCAATATTTTACTGAAACAAAAAAAACTTGAACAAGCGCATTTATGCGTAGGCTTTCCGGGAATAAAACAGGTAAGCAAATACAGGTATGCAAAATATCTTTTGAATATTATTCTTGGAGGAAGTATAAGTTCGCGGTTATTTCAAAAAATCAGGGAAGAATGTGGATTGGCGTATAATATCTATTCTTTTTATTTTTCTTTTGTGGATTGTGGGATTGTTGGTATCTATTCTGCTTCAAGTCCTGAAAATGTGTCAGAGATATATCGGCTTATTATCGAAGAGTGTGGAAAATTGACAGAAAAAAGCGTTACCGAAGAAGAACTTGCTATTGCCAAAGAGAGCTTGAAAGGAAGTTATATGCTTTCGCTTGAAAGTATGAACAGCAGAATGATAAAAACTGCTAAACAGCAAATCTTTTTTGGAAAATTTTTTACACTTGATCAAATTTTAGCTGAAATTGAATCTGTTTCGTCTAAACAGTTGCAGGAATTGATGAAGCTGATATATAAGCCTGAAAAAGTTTCAGCTGTTGTACTTGGACCTGTAAGAGGTTTCGTTAAAGAAAAGGATTTAAGGATTAATTGAATAGTTATTAAGGAGAAAGGCTGTGATCCCAAGATATACAAGACCTGAGATGGCTAAGATTTGGGAAGAGAAGAACAAGTTTCAAAAATTTCTCGATATTGAAATTCTTGTCTGTGAAGCACTATGCAAAAAAGGAATAGTTCCGGAGAAATCCCTTCAAACAATCAAGAAAAAGGCAAAATTTGATGTCAAAAGAATTGAAGAGATAGAGAAGGTGACTAAGCATGATGTAATAGCATTCCTCACGAATGTAGCAGAGAATGTAGGTGAGGATTCAAGATTTATTCATATGGGATTGACTTCCTCGGATATTTTAGATACCGGGCTTTCTCTTCAGCTTAAGGAAGCTGCTGAAATAATTATCAAAGACATTAAAGAGGTGATGAAAGCAATAAAGAAGCTTGCCCTCCGTTATAAACGCACTGTAATGGCAGGAAGGTCTCATGGAATGCATGCTGAACCCATTACATTCGGTTTTAAGATGGCAGTTTGGTATGATGAGATGAAGAGGAATCTCAAGAGGGTAAAGCAGGCAAAAGAAACCATTTCTTATGGAAAAATATCAGGTGCAGTTGGCACATTTGCAAATATCAGCCCGGATGTTGAGAAGTATGTTTGTAAGAAACTTGGTTTGAAAAATGCTCCTGCCTCCACGCAGATACTCCAAAGGGACAGACATGCTGAGTTTTTGAATGCATTGGCAATAACGGCCGCTTCTCTTGAAAAGTTTGCAGTTGAAATCAGGCATCTTCAGAGGACAGAAGTGGGCGAGGCAGAAGAATTTTTTTCAAAAGGACAAAAAGGGTCATCGGCAATGCCGCATAAACGAAATCCTATTACCTGTGAAAGGATTTCAGGGCTTGCAAGAATTCTTAGAGCAAATGCTATGGCTGCAATGGAAAATATTGCACTTTGGCATGAAAGGGATATAAGCCATTCCTCGGTTGAGAGAGTAATTATGCCTGACAGCACTATATTGATAGATTATATGCTTGATAAAATGGCAAATCTTTTGACGAATCTCAATGTAAAGCCTGAAAGAATGAAAAAAAATCTCGAGATGAATGGAGGCATAATCTTTTCTCAGGCAGTACTGCTGAAGCTTATCGACAAAGGTGTCATTAGAGAAAAAGCATATGAAATAGTGCAAAGAAACGCAATGAAAGCAATAAAGGAATCTGGCAGTTTTAAAGATTGCCTCTTTGAAGATAAGGAATTGGCAAAATATCTGTCAAAGTCTGAAATCGAAAGAGTTTTTGATTATAAGTATCATACAAAGAATATTGATAAAGTATTTAGAAGGGTATTTAGATAGAGTGCACTATTAAAAAAGGAAAAAAAGAATATGGCAAAGGTAAAGGTATTCATAAAATTGAAGGACGGAGTTCTTGACCCTCAGGGAAAAGCAGTAAGAAATTCGCTTTTATCTTTGGGATTTGAAAATGTTGAAGATGTGCGTGTGGGAAAATATATCGAAGTTAAAGTGAATGAGGATAATTCGGAAAAAGCAAAGCAAGAAGTGAATGAAATGTGCAAAAAACTCTTGGCGAATCCTGTAATAGAAAATTATGAGATCGAGGTAAATGAGAAATGAATGATTTAAATAAGAGTTTTAAGGAAGAGGTAATCTGTGAGACGAATTTTCCCGAACTCAAACTCTTAAGAAGAGGTAAAGTACGTGATATATATGATCTTGAAGACAAGCTCCTAATAGTTGCAACAGATAGAATCTCTGCATTTGATGTAATTCTCTCGGAAGGGATTCCTTTCAAAGGAAAGGTTCTCACTCAAATTTCAAAATTCTGGTTTGAACAGATAAAGGACATAATTGAAAATCACATTGTTAGTTTCAATGTGGAAGATTATCCTCCTCAATGCCAGAAATATAAAAAAGTTCTGAACGGAAGAAGCATGCTTGTAAAAAAAACAGAAGTATTGCCTGTAGAATGTGTCGTTAGAGGATACCTTTCCGGTTCTGCATTTGAGGAATATAAAAAAACAGGAAAAACCGTTGCGGGAATAGATGTTGGAGAGGGGCTTATGGAGTCATCAAAATTGAGAACTCCAATTTTTACGCCATCGACAAAAGCAGAAAGTGGACATGATGAAAACATAAGTTTTGATGAAATGAGAAATATTGTTGGAGAAAAAACTGCTGAAGAGATACGGAAATACAGTATTGCAATTTATGAAAGAGCTGTGAAAATCGCTGATGAGCGCGGAATAATAATTGCGGATACAAAATTTGAATTTGGCAAAAGAGACGGAAAGATGATTCTTGTTGATGAGGTGCTGACTCCTGATTCTTCAAGGTTTTGGCCAAAAGATGAATATACACCGGGGCGCCCTCAAAAAAGCTTCGACAAACAATTTGTGCGCGATTATTTAAAGAGTACTGGATGGAATAAGGTCCCGCCTCCTCCTCCCTTGCCTGAAGATATAATCATTAAGACGAGCAATAAGTATCTTGATGCTCTTCAAAAGTTGACAGGGTCAAATATTTTGTGAGGTCTTAATATGAAATTCGGCATTGTAGTTTTCCCAGGTTCAAATTGCGATAGAGATTGTTATAGAGTCGTTAAGAATGTTTTGCAGGAGGAAGTTTCTTTCATATGGCATAAAGATAGGGACATATCGGGCTTTGACTGTATCATACTTCCCGGCGGCTTTTCCTATGGCGACTATCTGCGCACCGGGTCAATAGCTCGATTTTCTCCTGTAATGGAGGAGCTGATCGAATTTGCCTCAAAAGGAGGGTATGTAATCGGTATTTGCAACGGATTTCAAATTCTTCTTGAATCAGGACTTCTTCCCGGCGCAATGATTAAGAATAAATCTCTCAAATTTATTTGCAGGCATGTCAATCTCCGTGTTGAAAACAATGAGACACCATATACAACGGCATATAGAAAAAATGAAGTGCTTACTATCCCTATTGCACATTCAGATGGTAACTATTATGCAGATGATATTACCATAAAAAAATTAAATGACAGCGGCAGAGTAGTATTTAGATATTGTTCGCCAACTGGTGAGATATCAGAAGAATTTAATCCAAATGGTTCAAAAGAAAATATAGCAGGTATATGCAGTGAAAATGGGAGAGTGCTTGGAATGATGCCCCATCCTGAGAGAGTATCCGAAGCTATACTCGGATATACAGATGGTGTGAGAATATTCCATTCTTTAATAAATAGGGTAATGTGAAATGAAAGAACCTGAAATAACAGATGAAATAATAGAAAGTCATGGCTTAACAAAAGAAGATTTTGAGCATATTTGCTCAATTCTCGGACGAAAACCGAATTACACAGAACTTGGTATTTTTTCTGTAATGTGGAGTGAACATTGCAGTTACAAGAGTTCAAAACCGCACCTTAAAAATTTTCCGACATCTGCAAAGTGGGTAATTCAGGGACCCGGTGAAAATGCTGGAATAATTGATATTGGAGATGGTTTGGCAGCTGTTTTTAAGATCGAGAGTCACAATCATCCATCATTCATCGAACCCTATCAGGGTGCCGCAACAGGAGTTGGTGGTATTTTGCGTGATATATTCACAATGGGGGCAAGACCTGTTGCAAATCTAAATTCACTTCGTTTTGGCAATGTAAACAATCCTCGCACTCGATATATCATTGAAGAAGTAGTTGCAGGAATTGCCGGATATGGAAACTGTATGGGGATACCAACTGTTGGAGGAGAAGTATATTTTGATGAATGTTATGATTCAAATCCTTTGGTAAATGCATTCACTCTTGGTGTGGCAAAAAAGGACAACATATTTTACGGTGTGGCAAAAGGAGTAGATAATCCGGTAATTTACATTGGTTCACGAACAGGCAGAGACGGGATTCATGGTGCTACTATGGCATCTGAGGAGTTTGATGAAGGTTCAGAAGAAAGAAGGCCTACTGTTCAAGTAGGGGATCCATTTACAGAAAAGCTTCTGCTCGAGGCATGTCTTGAGCTTATGGAGAAAAAATGCATTCTTGGTATACAGGATATGGGAGCAGCTGGATTGACTTGTTCGACGGCAGAAATGGCGTCAAGGGCAGGTACAGGCATTGAAATAGAATTGAACAAAGTGCCTCTTCGTGAAGAGAAGATGACTCCTTATGAAATTATGCTTTCTGAATCACAGGAAAGAATGCTTTTGGTTACAGAGAAAGGACGTGAAAAAGAAGTTCTCGAAATTTTGAAAAAATGGGATTTAGAAGCGGCTGTAATCGGAAGGGTGACTGATAGCAGAAGGTTTGTAGTTAAAAACAATGATTCAGTTGTAGCGGATATTCCGGTAAAATCGCTTACCGATGATATTCCCATACCAGAACGACCTATTAAAAAACCTGACTGGATTGATGAACTAAGATGCAAAGAAACAGATTACACTATAGAAAGCGAGGACGTTAATGAGATATTTGAAAAAATATTACTTTCCCCTGATATTGTGAGCAGAGAGTGGATTTATGACCAATATGACCATATGGTTGGGATCAACACAGTGGAGTTGCCTGGTTCAGATGCCGCTGTTATCAGGTTGGAAGGGAGTAAGAAGGGGTTGGCGCTTTCTCTTGACGGAAATGGAAGATATTGTTTCCTAAACCCCTATGAAGGAGGGAAAAAAGCTGTAGCCGAAAGCGCAAGGAATATTTCCTGCTCTGGCGCTCTTCCTCTTGCAATAACTAATTGTCTGAATTTTGGGAACCCTGAAAGACCTGATGTAATGTGGCAGTTTTCAGAAACTGTCAAAGGAATGGCAGAAGCCTGTAAAAAACTTGAAACACCTGTAGTTAGTGGAAATGTGAGTTTCTATAATGAAACAATCGGCAAAGGCGTATACCCTACACCTGTAATAGGGATGGTTGGAATTCTTGAAGATGTCGCTGTGAGATGTAATCAAGCCTTCAAGAATGAGGGTGATATTATAGTGCTCTTGGGTGAAAGTGGGAAAGAGATGGGAGGAAGTCTTTTTCAGAAGGTTATCTTAGGGAAAGTGGAAGGGAAAATTCCTATATGCAACCTTGATGAAGAAATGAGGCTGCAAAAATCTATAAGAGAATTAATTTCATTGAGAATTGTAAATTCAGCACACGATATATCAGACGGAGGATTGGCTATTGCTATTGCCGAGATGAGTTTTTCATCGAAAGAAGGATTAGGTGCAGAAATCGAGATAAAAGATAATCTTCCTCTGGCTTCTATTCTTTTTGGGGAATCTCCTTCAAGAATCATTGCAACCTGCAAAAAGGAAAATCTCGACAAATTGAATGAATTTCTAAAAAAATCTAATATTAAGGCGAGTATAATTGGGAAAGTGATTCCTGATTTTTTAAGGATAAAGATAACTAATGATAATACATCGTCATTGATTGAAAAAAGAGTATTTGAAATCGAAAAGAAATGGAAAGGCGGGTTTAAGAAACTTGTGGCAAGGTAGATATAGAAAAGATTGCTTTCAAGAAAATTGTGGAGTTTTTGGGATATTTAACCATCCGGAAGCAGCTACATTGACTTATCTGGGGCTTTATGCCCTTCAACATAGAGGACAGGAAGGAGCGGGCATATGCACTTTTGATGAATTTGGACTTCATCATTCCAAAGCTCGCGGTCTTGTGGCTGAAATATTCACAGCTGAGAAGCTTCGAAGATTGAAGGGAAATAAAGCAATAGGGCATAATCGTTATTCTACTACAGGACAAAGCAAACTCAAGAATGTTCAACCCTTTTACGCAAATTATTCATTTGGAAGCATTGCTATCGGACATAATGGTAATATTGTAAATTCGAAATCTTTAAGAGAAGAATTACAGGAGAAGGGGGCTATTTTTCTTTCTTCAACAGATACTGAGGTTATAATTCATCTGATTGCGCAATCGAACGAAAAGAATCTTATAGACCGAATTATAGATTCTCTAAAAAAGGTAAAAGGCGCTTATTCCCTTGTCATATTGACTGAAAATCAACTGATAGGTGTAAGAGATCCGCGCGGTTTCAGGCCTCTTGTCATAGGAAGGGTGGATGGAGCGCCGGTAATTGCCTCTGAAACATGTGCTTTAGATTTGATTGGTGCGGAAGATGTGAGAGATGTTGAGGCCGGAGAAATGATTATAATAAATGATGATGGCATCTTCAGTGTGAAACCCTTTGAAAAAGTTAAGAGCTCTCTTTGTATCTTCGAGTTTATCTATTTTGCCCGTCCTGACAGCTATATCTTTGGAAGAAGTGTATATGATGTGAGAAAAGAATTTGGACGACAGCTTGCTCGTGTTAACAAGGTAGATGCAGATGTAGTCATTCCTGTCCCTGATTCAGGAGTTGTGGCAGCAATAGGATATGCAGAAGAATCAGGAATCCCCTTTGATACTGGGCTTATTCGAAACCATTATGTAGGTAGAACTTTCATAGAACCCAAACAGTCGATTAGAAACTTTGGTGTCAAAATTAAGCTGAATCCAGTTAGTAGTGTGCTAAAGGGCAAAAGAGTTGTTGTGATTGATGACAGTATAGTTAGAGGGACAACAAGCAAGAAAATAGTCAAAATGATTCGAGATGCGGGGGCAAAAGAAGTGCATATGAGAATAAGCTCACCTCCAACAGAATACCCTTGTTTTTATGGAATTGATACTCCTACAAGAGAGGAATTGATTGCTTCATTCAATAGTGTCGAAGAAATTAGAGATTTCGTAAAAGCAGACAGTCTTGCATATTTATCTGTTGAAGCAATGGAGGAGTGTGTGAAGGACAACGGCTCAGAGTTTTGTAAAGCATGTTTTACGGGTGATTATCCTGTTGAGCCCATCAATGAAAAGAAAGAGCAGCCAAGATTGCTTTAAGCGTATCTCCCTATTTTATTGATACAATTTTCTTGCATATTCCGAACAAAATTCAGCCCCAATTATTATTATGGCGCAGGAGATATAAAGCCACCCCAGTGTTGCAATGAGCGTTGCAACAGGACCGAAAAGGATTTGGTAATCAGTGAAGTATGATGTTACGAAGAGGATGTAGCAGTATAAGAGAATTACCCATAATATTGTTGTTATTATAGTACCAGTCAGAATTTCCCTGAAAGTTACAAAAGTATTGGGAAGAAATTTATAGAAGGAAAGAAAAAGCAAAAATGCAGTTAAAAAGGTTAAGACAATATTTGTTAAATCTTGAAGTGGTACAATTTTCCCTAATATGTCACTTATTATTGGAATCTTACTGACAAGCATTAGAATAGATGTGGCAGATATGGAGATAAGCAATATGAAACCGGTAATAAACATCAATACTACTGACAGCAATTTCTTTTTTATAAAATGTCTTTCTGATTGAACTTTCCATGCTTTATTGACAGCTTCTTCAAGAGCAGTGAAGAAATAAACTGCTGGCCAAATAAGAATTACCAAACCGATAATTCCAAGCTTTTGCTTTAGCTCTACAGAATAGTTTATGGTTTTTATAATAGAAGGTTTTATCGTAGGGAAAAGATCTGCAAAAAAGTTTTGTGCATTTTGTTTGATTTCAGGTGAATCTATCAAAAAACCAAGGACTGAAAAAAAAATTAGGATTAAGGGGAAGAGTGAAAAAAAGGCATAAAATGCAAGAGCTGCAGCCCTTGTTGTACCTTCATTTTTCAAGGTATTTTTTATAGCTGTCCTATATAT
>RFHX01000080.1 GCA_003695725.1 Candidatus Schekmanbacteria bacterium | reverse complement strand
GTGTGGTTTTTTCTATTATGAAAGAGAGATGTGAATAATGGACCCTTTGAGAATAAAAATAGACCTTTTTTGCAACGGCATAAATGTTGACGAAAATATAAGCATTGAATCTATGAAATCCATACTTCCCACAAGAGTGTACAGAAACAAACGGGCATCTCTTTCAAATGGGAAGTGCTTCAAATTGAATATAAACGGCTATCATACAGTAGCAAATCTTGCAGTGCGAGAATCTTTTGCTCAGAGTTCACCATATAAATACATCGAAGAAGATGGTAAAGGATTTATCGTAGGCAATGGAATAAAAATCGAGGCAGAGCCAGTTCCTCCTCCTTATTGGGCTGATTTTGAATTACCCAATGGCCAAAAACTCATAAATATAATGCAGCAGCACAGCACCTCGATTTTAGGCACTGCACTGTCAAACTACTGCTCTTACAAACTACAAGGCAAAGGTTGTAAGTTTTGTGCTCTTGATAGCGGCGACAACTATGTGCTTAAAAAACCTGAAGAAATAAAAGAAGTAATTCGCATACTCAATGACAAAGGAATATTAGGCACTGAAATTACTGAAATAAATATCAATTCCGGAGTAATAGGGAATGAAGAAAAATCAGCTGATTCCTATATCGATACTATAAAAGCAGTAAAAGAAATATGTTCACTTCCTGTCTATGCACAGCTTTGCCCTGTAGAAAAGGAAACTATAATGAAACTTAAAGAAGCAGGTCTTGATTCAGTAAGCTTTAACATTGAAATCTACGACGAAAAAATAAGAAAGGAAATCTGTCCCGGCAAAGGTGAAATACCGCTAAGCAAATATCTGACAGCTCTTTCACAAGCATCGGAAATATTCGGTAAAGAGCAAACGAGTTCATGGCTCATTGTAGGTCTCGAGCCGCCTGAAAGCACTATTGCAGGTATTGAAGCAATTGCAAAAGCCCAAGCTATTCCTCATCTAACTGTGTTTAGGCCTCTTTCAGGAACAGAGCTTGAAAACAGGAAACCGCCCGATACTGATGATGTAATAAAAGTATATAAGGAGCTTCCAAAGATTTTGAATAAATATGGGCTCAATCCTCAAAGGACAAATTCCGGCTGTTCAAAATGCAACGGATGCTCAGCAACACTTGAATCCCTCGTATTTTAGTTTTCTCATAATTTAAACAATCATAATGCAGAAAGTGATGAATAAAATCTTGATTATCTTTCCCGGCTCATTAGGGGATTTTATCGCTTTTCTTCCGTCTTTGAAACTCATCCGCGCCCACTATCCCAAAGCAAATATCGATATTGCCTGCAAGAGCAGTTATGCCCCTCTCGTTGAAAAAAAACCGATTTACGCAAATGTCTCTGAGCGGCTTTCTTTTTTGTTATCAGGACTTTTTGTCTCTGCTGATGCCTGCACAATCAGAACAAAGGATTATCTCGAAAGTTTGGATTTAATAATCACCTATTTGGATGACAAAGATAAGAATTTTTCCGAAAATCTTAAAAAAAACACAACTGCCAAAGTATTAGTGTGGAAGGGTAACATCAGGGAAGGACTCAGTACCAATATTTATAAATACTATCTCGACTCCTTAAAGCTACTTGGAATCAACAACGAATCTTGCAAATATCAAATTGAAATCTCTAACGATGAAGAAGACATACCTGCAGGTAATTATTTCTGCATACATCCGGGAAGCGGGTCAAAAAGAAAAAATTGGGGAATAAGAAAATTTGTCACCCTTGCAAAAAAGATAGAAAAAAATTGTTCGCTGTCACCAATCTTTATAACAGGTGAAGCTGAAACAGCTTTAAGAATCGAGATACCTCAAGAATTCTCCTGCATTCATAATGAAAAATTAAAAAAAGTGTCGTCAGTACTGCTAAATTCAAAATTCTATATTGGCAACGATTCAGGGATAAGCCATTTGGCAGGCACTTTAGGGATAAAAAGTTTCTTGATCTTTGGACCAACTCGACCTGAAATATGGGCTCCTCCACTCAAAAATGTATTTCCAATCGACGCAAGTAAAGAATGCAAAAAATCTTCTCAAAAAAAGGATTGTCCTGTATGTGCAACTTCTGATTGTCTGAAAGAATTACAAGCTGATAGAGTATTTGAAATAATCAAAGAGAATTTATAGAAAAGTTGAATAAAAGTATGTGGAAAAAATTCATTGGGAGGGAAAATCAATGGCAATTCTCGATGATTTCGACAACTATATGGAAAAAACAAAAAAGAAAGCAATCAGGATTTTTTCAGAGATAGACAAAAAATCCAAGATTGATTCAAAGAGATGGAATATTGCTGATGGATTTATGGAAGTTAACACTATTAGGGGGAAGATATTGGAAAAAATGGGGATTAGCGATACCCGATTCACTACTGTAATACCGCGCTATAATGAAAACACAACTGTGAGGGTTTTTGAAATTTGCTCACATACATATAATCCTGAGGTGCCTGTCGGCACATTGAGTTTAAGGCTACTTAAAAGGAAAAAGAAATGTCGCCTTATGGGACATACGGATTTATCGCCTTTTCTCGAATCCAATGAAGAAAGAGCTCTATTCATAAAATCAATAAAGAATCTATGCAGAAAATATAATAAAAATTATGAAGAGCTAAATGAGAAACTGCGTGGATTATTTTATTCAATTTATAGAAATAAACAGCGGGGAGGTGGAATCGGCATTGCTTTTGATTTATCGCAAAAAGAATTTCCTTTCCTGAAGGATGTAGGGGAAACATTTATAAGAACATACAAAAAAATCGTTGAAAGGACCAAGGATAAAAAGCTCAACAAAAAAGCGCGCGAAGCAATGTTATTGGCTCGAGGGCAGTGGGTAGAATTCAATCTTGTAGAAGACAAAGGCTTTGTTGCAGGAATAAAGATAGGAATACCGCCTGAAGCTATGATTCTTCAAACTTTGCCGCCTCTTGTTAT
>RFHX01000079.1 GCA_003695725.1 Candidatus Schekmanbacteria bacterium | reverse complement strand
TTCTGAAATATCTATTTCATAATTCTGATTGCTATGTTTTTGTGCTCTCTAAAAAGGATTTTAATCTAATTGAACTTCCAGCCCGTAAGGATGATATTCTTTCGTTAGAGAAGTCCCTTATTTCATCAATTTTAAAGGTAGAATCTCTTGGAATCGGTAAGTGGGTTAATGATATACTTCGTGAGTTCGATTTGGATAAGGCGCATAAATTATATGAGGCATTGATAAAACCTATTTCACAGTACCTTGCAGGTAAAACACTCCTTATTGTTTCCTCTTCCTCCGCATTGTCAGGATTCCCATTCGAAGCGTTAGTAGTGAAAGAGGGCGCTATGAGAAGAGATGCTTCTCTAATTTTTTCGGAATATGAAAATTCTACTTACTTGATAGATGAGTTTGCAGTGATTTATTCGCCTCTTGCCTATCTCCTGCATAAAAATTCAGTAAATGAGAATTATCAATTTTTTCTCTGTGATGTGGGAGGTGAAAAATCTGAGCTTTATTCAGACTTAACAGAGATGATTGAAAATAAAGATGGACTTGTCCATATCAACTTGGCGCATAAGAAAGAGCTATCACAAGATTTATCTCAATGCAGGATAGTCAATATTTCCTCACCTATTGATATCGATTTGAAAAGATTGTCAAAGTCAACAATCAATATCGAAAAAGGTGAAAAAAGAAAAAAAATAAATCCTCAAGAAATTTTGAAAAACAACAAATCCCACTCACTTATAGTCCTTTCAGATTATGCAGAAGATATGATATTGCAGGAAGAATTTCTATCTGAAAGCTCTAAGATTGGACGAATTTTTGGGAATAAAATCATATATCCATTATGGAATACAAATGTAGATGTTAAAAAATCTTTTTTGAAGGATTTTTACAAGAATCTCATCTCAAATGATTTCAATTATTCCCGTGGCGAAGTCTTACGGCTTTCAAAAAGAGATATCAAAAAAACAATTATTCGAGATGAAAAAAGCCCTCACTCAATATCTCTTTCTCATCCCTATTTTTGGGCAAATTTTATTCAAATAGGTCGATAGGAGTTTTGGAAGATTATTCTTCCTTTTCAAGTAATTCTTCCTTCAATCGTTTTCTCTTTTCCGGTGTGAGGCCAAGAGCTTTTTCAAGATAATTGTCCATTGTGCCATAGTTTTCTTCTATTCCTTCAAACATAGCTTGAATATATCCTTCCTCAACACCTATGAGAGGCCTAATATCTTCTGGGGATACTTTCCGACCTGCTTGTTTGCTGAATTGTTCAGCAATGAAAGGCAAGATTTCATCTACAGATGAAGCCTTGTTGGTTAGCATAAAATCTTCAATAATGGTATCACGAGGCACACCAAGAGCTGAAAAAATCAATGCTGAAGCAATTCCAGTCCTATCTTTCCCTGAACGGCAGTGAATTATCGCAGGTCTATTGTCAGGATTAATCAAAAGCTCGAACATTTTTTTATAGACATCTGCAGAATCTATTGGAATTGACTTATAAGCCATTATGAATGTATTTCTAATTTCCTCTGCTGTGAAATTGCCTGTTTTTAGTTGTTCTGTAAGTTTTTGAGCCCATTCTTCTGAAGCGCTTCCAATGGGGAGATTTATTATTCTGGGAGGAGAATCGCCCTGCCAAATGGTAGGAGAGTTTTTTGCTTCGCTTTCCGTCCTGAAATCTATGACGAGCTTGATTCCGAATTCATTTATTTTTTTAAAATCATAAGTTGACAAATTAGAGAGCGCATCGGAACGGAAAATTTCTCTCCATTTTACTGTTTGCCCATCTTTTGTCTCGTATCCGCCGATATCTCTGAAATTTCGTGCCCCATCCAACATAATTATTCTCTTTGGTTTTTTATTTTCTGAAACATTGTTGACATCAACCTTTTTTACCTCCTGTGAAGCACAGGAAAGAAAAAAAAGGAAAATAATTGGCACAATTAAGCCTTTTTTCTTCAAAAAAGCAAATTTTCTAATGTTTACCATTTGAAAGAGCTCCTTGTATCAAAGTTATAAAATCATTTTTTATTTCTAAATAGGCTTTGAAGTTTGTCTTTTATTTTATTTGCTCCCTTCTTGTTGCCTTTGCCAAGAGATTTCAAATTTTTTTCTATTTTTTTGAGATTGTTATCAATCATTTGTGTGATATCAGGTGATTTAAGATTTTTTATAAGAGCATCAATGATTATTTTCATTGCTTTCTCAGGTGTAACGCCGCTTCCATTTGACCCAATATTTGTGAGATGAATATCAGGAAGTTTTGCCTCGATAGGTTTACCTCTCAATAATGGCATTGTAAGGGAGACTTTCCCATTCTTCAAAATCAAATCTCTTATCAATAATTTCACTTCTTTTGTTTGTGACTTCTCATCTTGACTGTGATTTCCTCCTTCTTTACTTCCTTTAGAAGCGATCTTTTTTTCAATATTGCTTAAAATTGCATTGAAATTATCTGTATTACCTTTCTTCTCATAGTTGATAAGAGGACGATCGATTTCAATTTTATCGATTACAATAGTGTCTTTTGTTATAGTATTTTCATCTATATCCACTTTCAATTTTTCAACCTCGATTGCCTTTTCTGAAGTAAATCCTTGTGGATTACCGAGAAGAAAATTTTTAAGTTTTACTTTTCCTGAAAAAAGAGAAACTGAGACATCATCAACTTTGACTTTGGTGTCAGTAATTTCAGGACCATAAGTATTTACGGCATTTTTAATTATGGGACCTATATTTGAGATTCCAATGAATACAATTACTGCAATTACTAC
>RFHX01000078.1 GCA_003695725.1 Candidatus Schekmanbacteria bacterium | reverse complement strand
ATTTTTGCTATAACTATTATAAATAGTTATATGAATATTTTACCTAAGGGGTCGAAAATGAGGGATAATATAAAAATAGGAATTGATTTTTGGAAAAAGTTTTTGAGCAGTCTTTCTTCTACTTATGATATTTTTTTTCAACTCATTGATTCGTCAGGAAATATAATATTAACCGGTTCGAATGAAAGAACTTTATGCTCATATTTGAGCCGTTTTGAATTAGCTTGTGCCAAATGCAAAGAATATTGTGTAGAAATACCTAAAAAGTCTATTTTAGAGAATAGTGTACAGCGATTCTCCTGTTATATGGGAATTAGATGCTTCGTTATTCCTGTCAATATAAGTAAAGAAGAGCGTGCTGCAGTGCTTGGTGGAAAAGTGCTTACTGATATTCCATATAGTGAAGCCTATTCCGATAAGTGCAGGCAATTGGGTATTGATATCCAAGAGGTTTTGAATTCTCTGCATGAAATTAGATTCATAAAGGAAAAAAGTATTAATGCATATATTGATTTAGTAGAAAGTTTCGGAAGTAAGGGAGCATTAGTGGAAGAGAATTTAAATGAATATGAAAGAAAAGAGAAGCAATTTAAACGCCTTTTAAGGGGAATAGATGAAATTAATTCCTTTGATGTGATTGATGAAAGCTTTTTAAATTCAATGTTGAAAACTGCATCGGATGCCTTTTTAATCAAAGATGCTTCCATTCTTTTAAAAGATAAAGGGAAATTTCACTCAGCCGCAGATATTAGAGACTATATAGATACAAATGTAACATCGAGCATTTCTTTGAGAGAAGATTCTCCCTTGATCAAAGAGGTAATGAAATCAGAAGGTAAACCATTATTCATTGATGATTCGGTTTTGATTGCAGAATTAGGCATTAAATGGGGTGTTGAATCAACTGCTGTCATACCTTTGTTAAAAAAGGAAGATTTATGGGGAATATTATTTTTATTCAATCTTCAAAAGGAAGAATGGAATATAGAAAATATTCAGCACTTTGCGAATGGTATCAATGTTTGCATTGCTTCAATTGAGATGAAAAGGCAGCTTAAGAATTTCGACTACAATAAAAGAAAACTTATTTCCCTTATCGAAAACTTTTCAAAACTATCACACATCAAATCCCTTCTTGACAATGTTGTTTATGAGATTTCTTCTTTTACAAATGCAAAACGAGTGTCAGTAGCAATTTTGAATAAGGATTTAGGAAAACTTGAATTAATGGCGGCATTGGGAATCGATGAAGCAGTTTTGAAATCAAACCGATTTATTGACGAAAATAGCATTAGTTACTATGTTTTTCAGGAAGGGAAACCTGTCATAGTAGATGATATATCACGCCATGAGAGATTTTCTTCCTTAGCCCATGCCGGCTGTAAAACCAATTCATTTATGTCAATGCCCTTGAAGCATAATGGACAAGCATTAGGCACTATAAATGTAAGTGAGATAGAAGATATAATAGCACCTGATGATGAAAGATATGAGTGGCTGAAGAATAGAATAAAGTTGATTTCTCTATTGATTGAAAGAACGATTCTTAAAAATGAAATGGAAAATATCCGTTCTGAGTTCATAGATACAAAAAAAGGCGTTTACAATAAAATTTATTTCAATGAATTCGGAAAAAAGAGAATAGAGAATTCACGGCGAAATAGAAGGAATGATTCTGTTGTAATCCTCAATATAGGAGACACTCTAAAGCAATTCCCTTCACAAAGGGAAGATATATTGAAGCAAGTCATTGACGATACACGGCGCGAAATAAGAAGCTCGGATATCATTGCGGTTTATGATGAAAATAGTATTACATTTTTCCTTCCTGACACAAACAAGAGTGGTGCCCTCCTTTTTGCCAAAAAGATTAAGTCAAAGGTTGAAGATTTGCTTCTATTTTTTGAGCAACCGGGTGAAGAGATTAAAGTTAGCGTCGGTGTAAGCACCTTCCCAGATGACGGGGATGATATTGCACATCTCACTCTTTCAGCTCAAAGAGCGCTTCAAAATTAGATTGTAAACAATTCTTTTATGTAGAAAAGATTAAAGAGTTAAAAGACTCGTCTTTTTTCTTCTCTCTTTTATTATCTTGACTCCATTAGTACATTTATTATTATTCATAAAAATAAATATGTCAGGCCTAATACTTTAAAACAACTATCCCGATAATAGTTGCTTCCTGAATCAATAGGAGGAAATGAAAAATGGACAGAAAAAGACGGAAAATATCTATCCTTTTGGCAGTTATAATTTTGTTATCCTTTTTGGCATATAATTCGAAAGCCGAAGACAACTATATCATCGGCGAAGAGGATGTGCTCGATATTTTTGTTTGGAATAATCCAGATTTAAGTAGAAAAGTGACTGTGAGGCCTGATGGTATGATATCTTTGCCTCTTGTAAATGATGTTAAGGCAAAGGGATTGACTCCTATGGCATTACGCAATGTGCTCATCAAAAAATTGTCTGAATTTGTCGAAACCCTTGATTTGACAGT
>RFHX01000077.1 GCA_003695725.1 Candidatus Schekmanbacteria bacterium | reverse complement strand
CTCAATTGTCGACATTGTTGTGGCATTGTCTGCAACCTTTACTGAAAATTGACTCAGTATCAACTTCCCATCTTAATGAGAAGGAATTGTCTGAGCCATGAGCTTTATGGCAGGTAAGGCAAAATACATTGTTGTCAGCGGCTACAGTAGTTGCTGAAGTATAGTCGGTAGCGCCAGCTACGATGAAGGGTAGGCGAGGAATATCAAATCCTTCGCCAGTCCCATCAACCCAGTGTGCGGGGTCTGTATTTGCGCCAGCAGCGTTTATTGGAGAATATGCTCCTTGTTCCGTATTTGTTCCCGGATGCCTAATCCACATCCCATTGTTTTGAGTATTATAGTGATCACTGCTATCCATAAAGGCGTGATGGCAGGTTTTGCAAACATTTGTTACTTCACGCCAACTATTGTCTCCTGCTGAAGGAGCGCCATAACCAATATTGGATTGTTCGTATCTTTGAAGACCTGTTACGCCTGATTTTATGAATGCTCTAACATCGGTATCAGGGGCATTTACACGCGCTAAGTTGCGATAGTTATAATTTCCATGTGGAGTGTGACAATCCAAACATTCAACTCCAGCTGTTGCCATAGAGCCATAAAAATGACAGCGTGAACAAAGGCTTTTGGGATTGTTTTTCAAATTGTGTCCCTTGTAGTTCAATACGCCAATAGTATCAAATTTGCCAGCGGCTCTTTCCGTTAGTCCATTGACATCAGCCCCCACAACATCAGGTATACCTGCTTTTCCATCATGACAACTTACACAAAGATTTATGCCTGATGCCTTCAAGAGTTTTTCATTAGGTGTGCCGTTGTATGGAAAACTTGATATATTGCCTTCAGCACTTGTATCTCCTGCATAATTATGCTGCATACTTGCATGCATTATATGACAATCAGTGCAAATAAGCGTATCGCCGTTATGATAAGTATCCAGCATAATTCCTGAATATGCATTTGGGACTATTGTTAACACTGCGAAACTTAATAGAATCACCATCATCATTCTTTTTATTGCTATATTCATCTTCATCTTTTGCACCTCCAAATTTTTATTTTTCTATTAAATTTGCAGATTGACACTTATCTATAAGAGAAGAAGTAAAAACCTCCTTCATTTAAACATTCATTGATTTCATAAATAAGGGAGTTGGGCGAATAACCACATGGATGAAAAAGGAGAAATAACAATTCAAATAAATTTCTTTTTTTTATTTTTTTCATAACCATCTCCTTTCATGAATTTTTCAAAATGCATAAATTATGCCAAAAAATATAAAAACTATCCAAAAGATGGCACAGCGCCAAATTGTCAATATTTTCAGTATATTAATCTTTGTTGGCAGAAATAATCCGATTCAGAGATTTTGAAGACATTTTGAATCTGTGCTATATCGCACTTTGTAATGTGCGGAAATAATCAATAAAAACAAATACTTATTCTCAAAAAAGACATTAATAATGTCAAAAGTGTCAGAAATCGCTATATCCTTAAACATTTTCATTCAATTGATTGCTTGGCAAAAGTTTTTTTCATTGAAAATTTTTTATATTACACTGACATACTGCTGTCTCTCTGCCCTCCTATATTGTAATTAGAAATGCCTAAAACTTTAAGAGGAGGGATTAGATATGACGAATTTTCAATCGATGGGAAGGAGAATAGGCGGATTGGGTATGATGAATTTTCAATCAATGGAAAGAAATAAAAGGTTAAAGAGATGGTCGGGCCTTCCGGTTATCTTCCATAAAGGCACTCTTGAATATATTATGGGAAAGATTCCTGATTTTGAAAGGAAACCTTTTAGCGCGGATGGAATGAACAAATTCTACGATGTTATAGTAAGAAAACCAATGAATGGAGAAGGTGAAATTCCTGTAGGAATTGTTTCCAAGTCATATTCGTTGATACAGCATCGAGATATTTTGACATTAGTAATCGATTCTTTCAAAAATATACCCCATTTCAATGAGACAGAATTTAGAATGTTTATGACTCCGTACGGTGAGAGAATAGAATTTTTAATGATACTTCCTTCAAAATATCATTTTGACCCGGGCGACGGACATAAAGTTGGTTTTTCCTTTTGGTGCAGAAATTCCGTTGATGGGAGCACTAAATTGTCATTATTATTTGGATGGTTAAGACTAATATGTTCAAATGGGATGGTAGTATTTGACCCAAAATCTCTTATGGATGAACGCCGTCATACTAAATCCCTTGATCAATATTATGTAAACAATTTGATAATAAAAGGATTTGCCGCTTATGAGAAAGAGAAAAAAGTGTTGGAGCAATTATATAAAACTCCTCTCAATAAATGTGCCTTTGAGAGATGGATTAATGTGTCGGTAAAAGAAAAATGGGGTGTTAAAGCGGCAGTAAGAACATACCATATTGCAATGTCAGGCAGAGATGTCAATGTCGTTCCTCCTAATAAAAAAGAGCCTCCTACCAAAAAGAAAGTCAAATATACTGATGAAGTACCCGGAGCAGTTGCTCCTGCTAACAACTTTTACGCAGTAGTGCAAGCATTGTCTTGGCTGGCACGGCAGAGGAGGGACATCGATGAGCAGTTCCAATGGAGTGCTCAAATCCCTGCGCTTATAGATGATTATCTAAAAATTGCGGCATAGTGTATCAGTCATTTCGAAGATACCTTGCTTGATTATTG
>RFHX01000076.1 GCA_003695725.1 Candidatus Schekmanbacteria bacterium | reverse complement strand
GTTTTCTTCTCATATAAAATGGTGTTAATATGCATTCTGTATCTGTCATCATACCTGCTTACAATGAAGTTGAAAGGATTTCATCTGCCCTTGAAAGCCTTTCACATTTCTTTTCCAATTTTCCTAAAGAATATGAAATTATCATCGTCAATGATGGAAGCACAGACGGGACAGAAAAGCTGGTAAAAGACTTTATTAAAAACCACATCGGAAATATGTCCCTCATTAATCTTGATAAAAATTGTGGGAAAGGAATGGCTGTTAAAAAAGGTGTGGAAAATGCAACAAAGGATATAATCATCTTTTTAGATGCTGACCTTTCTTATGGCCCGGAAAATATAACAAGAGCTCTCGAAGAATTCAAAGATTCACAAAGGCAAATAATAATTGGCAACCGAAATATGAAAGAATCAAGGATTATAAACCCTCCTCCTCTCTTAAGAAGAATTTCAGGGAAAATATACTCCCTCCTTGTACAGACATTGGTCCTTCCGGGAATCTCAGATTCACAATGCGGTTTTAAGGCATTTCGCAAAGATTGCGCCAAGGAGATATTCAAACGATTAACAATCTTCCGCTTTGGCTTTGATGTTGAAATTCTCTATATTGCTATGAAACTCGGCTACAACATAAAAAAAATGCCCGTAGTTTGTACTAATGCTCAAGATTCAAGAGTCCATCTTTTTTCTGATTCATTCAGGATGTTTACAGACCTTTTTACAATCAGGGCAAATGATAAAAAAGGATTATATAGATAAACTTCAAAATTCTTTCTTTCCCTGCTAAAATCATTATTCGATATGTATAGGGGATATAATATTTTTACAAAAATCTATTACTCCACTCTGAAAATAGTGGGAATTATGCAGCAGGCAATACAGCTTCCCTTTGAAGCTTTCTGGCTTGGAATTTCAAATAAAGAATTTCTCCACGATATTGATAAATATTACTATGATATAAATCCTACCTATCATAGCGCAGAATACAACAATCAGGGTTTTTTTGAATGGGAGGAAAAAGCAGTGAGAGAGCATTTTTCAGAATGCCGCACGATTCTTGTAGCAGGGGCAGGGGCGGGGAGAGAAATGCTTGCTTTAATAGAAGAAGGGTTTGAGGTATGCGGATTCGATTGCAACGAAAGTTTGGTTAATCTTGCACATAAGAATATTGAAGAGAAAGGTTATAGCGCAAAGGTTTTTCTATCAGATAGGGATGATACTGCGGATATAGACGAAATTTTTGACGGAATAATAGTTGGATGGGCAGTTTATATGCATATTCCTGAAAGAGAAAGCAGAGTGGAGTTTTTAAAGAAAATTAGAAGAAACATCAAAACAGACGGACCTTTGCTTCTATCTTTTTTTGTAAGAAAAGGCAATCCTAAGAATTTTCAACTCCTCACAAGTATGGCAAACATCATAAGGAAGCTTTTAGGAAAAAAGAAAATTGATGTGGGCGACCGTCTTGCGCCAAATTTCATCCATTATTTCACAAAAGATGAAATAGAAAAAGAATTGTCCTGCGCTCGATTCAGCTTAGTTGAATTTTCCGCAAAACAGTATGGCTATGCCATTGCAAAAGCAGTATAAAAGATTTATTCTATTGATTTAATCCTCAATAAGATATATTTATCAACTCCTAACTTTAAATCATAAAACGAGTCAAAAAAATGGCATATAAGGACCTTAGAGAGTTCATTAAAAAATTGGAAGCTGAAAATGAGCTTCATAGAATCAAAGTGCCTGTTAGCGCAGAGCTTGAAATCTGTGAAATAACAGACCGCATTTCAAAGAAAGGAGGGAAAGCGCTTCTTTTCGAAAATGTCAAAGAATCAAAACTGCCTGTCTTAATAAATATTTTTGGCACTGAAAAGAGGATGAATTTAGCTCTTGAGACAAAGTCAATCGACTCCCTTGCCAATGAAATTACAGAAATCCTTGAAACAAAAACACCTGATTCACTTATCGATAAAATAAAGATGCTGCCAAAACTAAAAGAGCTTGGAAGCTTCTTTCCAAAAAAAGTAAAAGATGGTCCCTGTAAAGAGATTATAATCGCCGACAATCCCTCTCTCGACGATTTGCCAATCTTAAAATGCTGGCCTGAGGACGCAGGAAAGTTTATTACTCTTCCCTGCGTCTTTACAAAAGATCCTGAGACAGGAGCAAGAAATTGCGGAATGTATAGAATGCAGGTTTACGATTCTAAGACGACAGGAATGCATTGGCATATACATAAGGATGGCGCTTCCATATTCAAGAAATATGCGGAAAGAAACCAAAAAATTGAGGTTGCAGTGGCAATAGGAACTGACCCTGCTGTGTCTTTTTCTGCGATTACTCCACTTCCCGAAGGTATAGACGAAATGATTCTCGCAGGATTCATAAGAAAAAAACCTGTAGAAATGGTGAAATGCGAAACAATCAATGTTGAAGTGCCGGCAAATGCAGAAATTGTGCTTGAAGGCTATGTTGACCCTGAAGAAAGACGCATTGAAGGTCCCTTTGGTGACCATACGGGCTTCTACTCTCTTGCTGGTGAATATCCCGTATTTCACTTGAAAGCCATTACAATGAGAAAAGATGCCATATACAACACAATCGTCGTAGGCCGTCCTCCAATGGAGGATTGCTTTATGGGCACTGCTGTAGAGAAACTTTTTCTGCCACTGCTCAAAAAACAGTTTCCTGAAATTGTTGATATACATATGCCCTATGAAGGAGTTTTTCACAATCTTATCCTTGTCTCCATTGATAAAAGATATCCGGGGCACGCAAGAAAGATTATGCACGGCTTATGGGGCACAGGGCAAATAATGTATACAAAGGTGATTGTCGTAACAGATAAAGATGTAAATCTTCGCGACCCTCGTGAAGTAGTTTGGAAGGTACTCAGCAACATAGCCCCTAAACGAGATATAGAATTCGTCACCGGACCTACTGAAACCCTTGATCATGCTTCAGAATTGCCGACCTTTGGCTCAAAAATGGGAATCGACGCTACACGAAAATGGAAAGAAGAGGGCTTTGAACGAGAATGGCCTGAAGAATGCAAAATGTCAGAAGAGATCATCTCCTTGGTAACAAAACGTTGGAAGGAATACGGTTTTTAGATGGAAAAAATTCGTTTTGGTTGTCATTCCTTTCTAAATGCAAAACCAATAATAAATTATCTTCTTCAAAAAAAGGAATATAAGGACAAAATAGACCTTTTTTTGGGCTCTCCCTCTGAAATTTCTGATAAACTTTTAGCCGCAGAATTAGATATAGGTTTTATTCCATCGATTGAATTTTTAAAAAACGACAATCTCTATCTATTGCCGGATTTTTCAATTTCTGCCTATGGCAAAGTAATGAGCGTCCTTTTAATATCAGAAAAAGAGATCAAAGATATCGAAAATATTCTCCTTGACACACGCTCGCGCACTTCAATCGTGCTTCTAAATATTATTCTTAAGAAGAAATATGGGATTACACCATCATTCATAACACCATTAGAAGGTGGAGAAAAAAAGAGATATGATGCAAGACTTTTAATCGGTGATGAAGCACTTGAATTTACCTACGAAAAAAAAGGAAAGGAAGCAGGTAAAATAATTGACCTTGCAGAGGAATGGCACGAGATTACAGGGCTTCCATTTGTCTTCGCAGTAATTGCAAGCAGAAAAAAGGAGGTGCCAAAGCAGTTTTTAAAGATTCTCAAAGAATCGAGGGACAGAGGAATAAAAAATATCGAGGAAATTGCAGAAGGAGAATACAAAACCTGCAACATTAAAAAAGAAGCTCTTATAGACTATCTCAAAAACAGGATTGATTATTTTTTAACAGACAAAGAAATAGAAGGCCTGAAAGCCTTTCAAGAAATCTCATTCAAAAAAGGACTAATCGAGACCAAGTATGATTTTACCTTCGCAACAGCAATATGAAATGTAAGCCTATAGTC
>RFHX01000075.1 GCA_003695725.1 Candidatus Schekmanbacteria bacterium | reverse complement strand
GAATCGTGATTATAAGCTTGATTTGAACAAAGGACTCTTTGGGACATTTACAATTGTCCTGTTGTTTTTGTTAATTCCTAAAATAAGATTCTTTTTCAATAGTACTGGTATCCGGTGGATATATATTTTGCTTGTTTCATTGATTTCCTCCTATCTTCTGACACCTATAGCGTCATCCATTTCCTATAAGAAAAATTTTTTGGATATTCCAAATGAAACAAGAAAGATACATTCTCAAGCAACGCCTCTTCTAGGAGGATTTGCTGTTTATCTTGCTTTTCTTGCTTCCCTTTCCTTGAATAATATTTTTTCGCCTGACCTGGTAGCCATAATTTCATCAGTAACTTTGATAATGTTGTCAGGTCTCTTTGACATTAAATATCATTTGCCTGCTTCTGTAAGGCTCTTTATACAACTTTTAGCTGTTGCAATTGTCATATATGCAGGAGTAATATTGAAACTTTTTCCAAAAGATTCATTCCTTTGGTATTTTAATATTCCTCTTACAATTCTATGGATTGTTGGAATTACTAATTCGATGAATTTTTTTGATGGTATGGATGGACTGGCGGCAGGCCTTTCCATCATCATTTCAGCTTTTTTAGGTTTTCTTGCCTTTCAAAATTCTCAACCTTTCCTTGGATGGGTGGCTATAGCAATGATTGGAGGGTGTCTTGGTTTCCTCCCTTATAACTTTAGATTGAGAGAGGATGCAAGTATCTTCCTTGGAGATAGTGGTTCAAATTTTTTAGGATTTACCCTTGCCTGTATGGCAATTCAGGGGGATTGGTCTGAAAACAGCACAATTGTCTCGATAGTGGCGCCTCTTTTCATATTCAGCATTTTGATATACGATATGATTTACATTACAGTTGAAAGAATTATTAGCGGAAAAGTCACCAATTTCAAAGAGTGGATTGAATATGTAGGGAAAGACCATCTTCATCATAGGATGAATGCCCTCCTTACTGACAGGAGAAAAACTGTTCTTTTTATCTATCTCATTAATATAGCTATGGGATGCTCAGCACTTGCTCTTAGAAATGCCGACAACTTTGATTTAATAATTTTGGTATTTCAAGGAATAGTTTTTCTCATAATAATCACTATCTTGGAACGTTTAGGAAATAAACTTCGTGAATGAGCACACCTGATTTTTTTTTTTAATTTTTCTAAAACTTTCTATTGGTTTTTTTATTCATTATGAAACTATTTCTCCAAACGCCTTCCTTTTGATATTGGGTGGCAGTCCAATCCTGATTCTCTTTGAGCCATTCAAAGAATGCCCTTTGTTCTCCAAGTGCAGGATTTCCCCTGAAAGTAAACCAATCATCAAAAATTATTATTGTTCCATCTCTAAGAAGAGGTTTGATGAATTTCAATACAAGGACTGCTGATTCATAAAGGTCAGAGTCAATATGTACTATTGATGCACTTTTAATATTCTCTTTTTCTCTTGTTTCATCAGTTAAAGTGTCTTCAAACCAACCTTCGACGACTTTTACTTTATCTAATGGGACACCGCTTGCTTTTATATTTTTAAGAAAATTTTCTTTTGTATTGGAATATTTTCCCTCCTTGAAATCGGCAGATAATTTGTCGATTCCTTTAGGAGTTGGCAAACCTTCAAAGGAGTCAAAGGCAATAAATTTCATCTTATTCCACAGCTTTTTCCTTTCTTCGCAGTCTTCTTCGCTATTCCATATTGAGGGAGTAAATGATTCTAAGAATGAATTGCGAATAAGATTATATGCGAGGGAAAAACTTTGTCCTGAATAAACTCCAAATTCAAGGTAATCGCCTTCAATTTTATTTCCTGCTATGAAACTTCCTGCTTTTGAAAAGATTGTATCCTTTTCATTTATAACAAATTCGCCCAATTTTTTTCGAAATGGGTAAAGGATTCTTTTCAGCCAGTTTTTAGCTTGTAAATCCATTTCTTTTTACCCTCCTATTAGAAATCTTTCTCAATATGCTTTTCATAAATATTTAAATACTTTTTAAGCATATGTGCAGGAGAAAATAATTCAGAAACACGATTTTTTGCTTCTTTGCCAAGCCTTATCCGCATATCTTTGTTTCTGATAAGTTTTTCAATTGCCGCTTCAAGCGCCCTGCTATCAGCCGGAGGAATAAGAATCCCGTTGACCCCATCTTTGATAAATTCAGGAATTCCCGAGACTTTTGCCGCTATTTCCGGCTTTTCGAAAAAAGCTGCCTCAATTAGCGTTACAGGAAAACCCTCTGATAGGGAAGGCATAAGGAGTATATCGATAATTTGATATACATTCCCGACATTATCAACAAAGCCCGTAAAGATACATTTTTCTTTAATTCCAAGGGAAATACATTTTTCTTCTAACCTTTTTTTTAGTTCACCATCTCCTACAAAAAGGAAATAGACATTGTTAAATTGAGAGATGATTTTTTTTGCGCTAAGGATGGAATATTCAAACCCCTTTTGATTAGTCATCCGGCCAATTTGTCCAATCACCAAGGAAGACTCAGGTATCGATAACTTTTTTTTCATTGCCGAAGTCGTAATATCGGGCAACAGCGATTGAAAATCAACGGCAGGGTAGATAGTTGTTATCTTTTCTTCTGCTATTTTATAATCGTTAACCAAACTTTCTTTGATATAATTTGAAACTGAAACGATTTCTGAAACAAAAGAAGAGGTTAATCGGTCAATATAGATATAAAATTTTTTCTTCAATGCATTTATAGGATAGTCGTTTATTGAATTATGAATTGTCGATATTATGACAGGTACTTTTGCGAAGTAAGCTGCAATTCTTCCATAATAATTTGCTCTTGCGCCATGAGTGTGAACAATGTCAGTTTTTGAACGGATCAAATATCTTTTTAGGCGCAAAAAAGTTTCAAAACTGAAAAGACTTTTGTTTATGTCTATCACCTTTGGTTTATAGCCAAAGAATGACAATTTTTCGTAAAGCACACCTTTTTCAGGAACAACAAAATGCAAAGCAATTTTTTCTTTGTCGCTATATTTGGCGAAGATTTGAAGAAATTTTTCTCCTCCTCCTATTCCTCCGCCTGAAATAATATGGACTATATTAATTTTTTCCATAATTACTAATCATTGAATTGATAAGTCTGCTCATCTCTTCTGCACGCTTTTCCCAAGTATGCATTTTAAGGACAGCTTCTCGTCCTTTTTTACCCATTTGAATGAGATTTTCTTCGTTATTTAAAAGACCACAGATTTTTTCAGAAAGCTCTTCTTTGTCTTCAGGATTTGCAGAGATACCTGCGCCCAAAGATTCGACAAATTGGCCATATTCAGGATAATTGCTTGCAAGGACAGGTTTTGCGCATGATAAATATTCAAAAATTTTCATAGGTGAACCATAATTGCTTCTGACTTTCTTGAAGAATGCCACGGCAATATCAAATGCTGAAATAAATGTTGGTACTATTTCATATTCTATAAAACCGGTCCAGATAAAATAATCTGATATTCCGAGTTCGTTACAGCGCCGCTGCAATGTTTTTTTCATTTCACCATCTCCAACTATGAGGAAACGAATGTCAGGATTTTTGTTGATTATAAGCGGTGCAGCTTCTACAAGATAGTCAACTCCGTGCCATAAACAAAGACTGCCTACAAAGCCGATATATCTACAGTTTACATTCAGACGGCATTTTATTTGGGCTTCTTTTTTGTCAATGGGACAAAACAAATCGGTATCAACAGCGTCTTTTATTACTGAGACAGAATTTTTCGGTTTTTTTAATTTATTAACCACATAATCCATTACAGGTTTTGATATGCATCCGACAGAATTGCTCAATTTTACATTTGACCTGTAAGCAAGGTCAGAAATAAATGTCGTAATCCTGTTCCTATTGAGCGCCTTCATATCTTCAAGAATTATACTGTTTAGATAGAGAAAAATTGGAATATTGAGAAGTCTAATGACTGGAATAATTGTTGGCGCACTATATAAATCAAAACAGATTACAGCATCAGGGTTTTCTTTTTTTAGAAGATGTAATAGATGAAAGGGGGTAAGAAAAATGAACGACAAGGGACGAAGATATTTTAAATCGATAAGTGGAAGATACTTTATCCTAATTTTGTCATCTTCTCTTTTTTTGCCAATAAGGGGAGCGAAGAGCGATATTTTATGTCCTAATCTATGCAAAGCTTTTGCAAAATTGATTATTTGGATGCTTTCAGCATTTAGCACAGATATGTCAACATAGCATATAATGCTTAATTTAAGACTTTTCTTATTTTTCATTTATTGCTTTACCTTTGCCTTTTCTAATATTGATCCCCAGAGGGAAGAAATCATATTTGAAATTTTGTTTTTTTCTTCATCGCTTAGGAAAGTACTTTTCTTTATTGTAATCAGATAAAGGACTAAAAAAACTAAAGATTCAACAATAAAAATGAACATCTTTTGAAAGTATGTTGCAGGTTTGTATATATAAGTTAATATAACGCAAGGTGACAGCGCTGTTAAAGTTAAAAGGAGAGCCGAAGAG
>RFHX01000074.1 GCA_003695725.1 Candidatus Schekmanbacteria bacterium | reverse complement strand
AATTCATCTTTTTTTTATCCTGAAAAGGGGGGCATTCAATCTTTGATTGATTCATTCGAAAAGAATATTGATAAGATTTATAAAAGTGAAGAGGTCTATAGAATTGATATTAGGAATAAAAAAGTATATTTGAAATCAGGCTCATACTTTGATTACGATATCATAATTTCATCACTTCCATTAAAAGAATTAGTTTCATTGATTAAAAGGGTGCCTGCAAAGGTAGAAGATGCAGGAAAAAAATTAAAATGTGCTTCACTCATCATTGTGAATGTTGGATTCAAGTCGCAGAGAAAGATTAAAACACAGTGGTATTATTTACCTGATAAGGATTATGAATGTTTTCGGGCAGGATTTTATTCAGCAGTTTCTCCCTCTATGGCACCGCCAAGAATGAATTCAGCTTATGTAGAATTTTCCTGCGGTAACAGAACACAATTTCCGAAAATAGAAAAATTTGAAGAAAAGGCTGTTGAATCTTTAAAAAATATGGGTTTTCTTTCATCTGATAATGATGTTCTTTACTGCAAAGGAATTCCGGTTAAATATGGATATGTAATCTTTGACAAATCATATGAAAATTCTGTGCACAGGATAAGAAGTTATTTAGAAAGATATCATATTTATACTATTGGTAGATACGGCAGATGGGAGTATTCCGCCATGACGGATGCCATTATGCAGGGTAAGGAAATTTCTGCCAAGATTACGAAAATGATAATATGAAAAATGCAGAATAGAAAAATTGTTATTTATGAAGAATTATCGGATGATTTATTATTAAAAGAGATAGAGTATTGCGATTCAGAGAATTTGAGGAGGTGGAAAAATGAGAATAGAGAAGCCTTTTTTTACAAGGAAACTATAACAGCTGAAATGCAAAAGATATGGATGGATAGATATTTCAAAGATTCAGACAATTTTATGTTTATAGTAAGGTATAAAGGTACAAGTATTGGGGTTATGGGCTTTAAAATAGTGTCAGAAGGCGCTGAAATCTACAATGTTATTTTGGGTAAAAAAGAGTTTGGCGGTCAAGGAATTATGGGTAGGGCAATAAGATTGATGAATGGTTTTATATTGGGAATGGATATAAATTATATTTTTTTGAGAGTTTTGTCCTCTAATGATAAAGCGATAGAATGGTATAAAAAAAATGGCTTTGTCGATAAAGGGGGGAAGGAGAATTATCGTCTAATGGTTCTTGATTTAAATAAATTTGCTCAGCCAAAATTACATTTGGAGGAATATTAGTGGCAACAAAAATGATATCCCTTTTTGGGTCAAAAGTAGGCAAAGAAGAACTTGATGAGATTAAAACGAGCATTGACAATCAATGGCTTGGCATAGGACCTAAGTGTAAACGTTTTGAAGAAGAAATGGCGAAGAGACTCAAATGTGACGATTTTGTAATGTTGAACAGCGGTTCAAATAGCCTCCTCTTAGCGGTGAAACTTTTGAATCTTCCACCCGGTTCAGAGGTTATAGTACCTTCTTTTACATGGATTGCCTGTGGGCATGCTGTAGTTTTGAATAACTGCAAGCCAGTATTCTGTGATGTGGACTTGAGGACACATAATATTGCACCTGAATTTGTTGAGCCGCATTTAAGTGACAAAACTGCTGCAATTATGGTTGTTCATTATGCCGGTAAACCAGTTGATGTTAACAGTTTCAAAGACTTTGGTGTGCCAATCATAGAAGATGCAGCACATGCTATTGATTCAACTATTAATGGAAATTATTGCGGCACGATTGGAGATGTTGGGATATATAGTTTTGATGCAGTTAAGAATTTAAGCATTGGGGAAGCAGGGGGACTGGTTTCAAATAATCCCGAATATGTAAAGAAGGCAAGAAATTTGAGATATTGCGGCATAGGTAAATCCGGATTTGAAAGCTCTGCTGAAAAAAGAAGATGGTGGGAGTATAATGTAATAGATTTTTTCCCAAAAATTATTCCTGATGATATAAGTGCTTCAATTGGATTGGCGCAATTAAAAAAACTCGACAAACATCAGGCTTATAGAAAAAAGATATGGGAAACATATCAGTCTGAATTCAAAGATATTGGATGGTTTAATACTCCTGTCGATGCTAATGAGAATGAAAAGCATTCCTATTTTACATACTGTATTTATCTTAACAACGATAAAAGGGATTCATTGGCTAAATATCTTTATGACAATGGTATATATACAAGTCTTAGATTCCATCCATTGCATTTGAATAGAATCTATAACTCCAAAGTGAAATTGCCGAATTGTGAGAAGTTGAATGAACACGCTCTCAATATTCCCATACATCCGGGATTGACTGAGAGCAATATTCAATTTATTGTGGAAAAGATAAAGAAATTCGGAAAACTTCATTGTTAAGAAATTTAGGAGTAGATATTTGCCAAAAAAAATAGCTGTTCTTGGTGCGGGCGCCACGGGGTTGGCTGCCGGCTGGCGTCTTTCAAAAAAGGGATGTATCGTCACTGTTATCGACCAGTTGCCACGAGTTGGCGGTTTGGCTGGCGGTGTGCTTCTTAATGGGAATATCTATGAATATGGACCTCATGCTTTTCATACAACTGATGAAGAGATTTTAAATGACATAAAAGAAATAGCTAAAGGTGATTTGATAAAATTCAACAGAACAATCACTATTAAATTTTTAGACAGCTACTTCAAATATCCCTTGGCTATTAGTGATGTCCTGCTTAAACTTCCAACAATAACAGTAATTAAGGCATTCTTCAGTCTGTTATGGAATATGATTAAAGGATATGTTTCCAGCGGTGATTATAAAAATTCGGAAGAAGTTCTCGTTCAAAACTATGGGTATGTGCTATATAAGATTTT
>RFHX01000073.1 GCA_003695725.1 Candidatus Schekmanbacteria bacterium | reverse complement strand
GTATAGTGCGGTCTTACTAGAGAGTAAAGCATGTTTTTATCAGATTTTTTTTATTTCTTACGTTCGGAAAATAAATCTATAAAAAATATTCTATTTACTCTTATTCAAAAAATAGCGACCAACACCTGAGTCATTAGCGGCAATATACTGTCAGACGCAATAATTAAAATCAGCACTCCACAAACCTTCAAAGCCCACAAGCCAATGTTGATTCCCGGAAGGAGAAATATAGAAAGAAAAGAAGGAAGTTTGACATTATCAACTTTTTCAGCGGAAAATCTGTTGTATAGAGATGAGAAGAAGATGAATAAAAATCCTGTGAGACATAGAAGCACAAACTGTATCATCTTAATTATTAGTGCAGTATTTCCGTAGCTCTTTAAAAATATCTTAACTGAATAGATTAAAATTATTAGCAAGAAAAAGAAGATTATCTTTCCTTTCTCCGCAATGATGAAATTTAAAAATTTCAGATATTTTTCATTCTCCTTATCATTACAGGCAACTATTACAAAATCTTTCCTATCAACAACTTCTCTTCCACACCAGGGACAAATATTTTTCCCGACATCCTTCTTATATATGAAGTATCCAAGAAATGTTAATCCTATAAGGAGAATGAACAAAGCAACTGCCTCTTTATCGCTTCGAGGATAAAAAAGAAGCACAAAAAAAGCAGCTGGGAATGGCAGAAACAAAATCAATCTTTTAATAATATCCATCGATAATGAAATCTAAAAAATTTATCTCTTATATTTCCCTCATAATCCAAAAAGGATTATTTGTCACTTTACTGTCTTTTCTTATCGACACAAGAAAATTGTGTAATCCTTCTCTAAAAAAGAGCTATTTACCTGCTTTTATTCCGTCTGTAAAGATTTTGGATTATCTATTCCCGAAAAAGATGAAAAATATCGGCTCAAAATTATAATCAACTTTCCGGTACAGTTTTATTCAAAAGTTTTGCCAAAGGAATTATTACGAGGTTAAGAAGGCAAATTAAATAAAAAAGGTCGCAAAATGAGAGCATCATTGCCTGCTTCAAAGTCATTGCATAGACAAGTTTAAGTCCCTGCAAAACATTATGCCCCATTGAATAGAGCGAATAATTTATCATCATCTTAATCTTTTCAAAAGCTATCATAAATCCGGGGTCATAAGGAGTCAGATGTTCAACCAATACTGACTGATGATATTGGGCGCGGCGGGCTAACATTGTCATAACAAAAGCGGTCCCAAAGCTTCCTCCAAGATTTCTCAAAAGATTGAAAACTCCTGTGGCATTCCCCATTTCTTCCTTCGGAATAGTGCTCATTGTAACAGTCATAAGAGGAACAAAAAAGAAAGCCACTCCCACGCCCTGTACCACTCTTGGCCAAAGCACATTGTAGAAGCCGGCTTCAAGGTTGAGTTTTGACATAAGATAAACAGCATAGCTTCCTACGATTAACCCCGCTACAAGTATCTTTCGAGCATCCATATATTTCATCAATATTCCTGTTATTGGCATAAAAAGAAGAATTGTAATACCTCCGGGACCTAACACAATGCCGGCAAGAGTTGCTGTATAACCCATTACTGTTTGAAGATAAATGGGATAAAGAACAATGCTTGCAAACATTCCAAAGAAACCAAAAAACATCATCAGATTTCCTGCTGTAAAAGAGATATCTTTGAATACCTTGAGATTCACAACCGGGTCTTTTACAAAGAAAAGCTCTGTGATTACAAAAAGGAAGAGTCCTGCCACAGCTATTATACTCAATGTGATTATAAAATCTGAATTGAACCAATCTTCCCTTTCACCCTTATCGAGCACGATTTGAAGACATCCTAATCCCACTGCAAGAAAACCCAACCCGAAATAGTCAATTTTTTGTTTAGCTTTCTTTATGTATGGAGGGTCAAATATAAAGAAAGCGATCATCAGCAATGATAAAACACAAACAGGTATATTAATATAAAAAATCCATCGCCAAGTCAGATTATCTGTAACCCATCCACCAACCAATGGGCCAATGATAGGGGCAACTACAACGCCTATACCATAAGCCGCCATTGCCACACCATGCTCTGCAACGGGAAATGTTTCAAGCAAGATAGCTTGAGAAAGAGGCTGAAGAGCACCGCCTCCAAGCCCCTGAAGGACTCTAAAAAATACGAGAGACCCAAGATTTGGAGACATACCACAGAGAAAAGAAGAAAGGGCAAAAAGGAAAACACAAAGGCTAAGAAACCTCTTTCGTCCAAAAACACTGCTTAGCCACCCTGTTATAGGTAGAATTATAGCATTTGAAACAAGATAAGAAGTGAGCACCCATGTTGCCTCATCAACAGATGCGCTGAAACTTCCCCTAATATGGTTGAGTGAGACATTGGCAACACTTGTGTCCATTATTTCGATAAAAGTGGGCACAATAACAGTAACTGCCACGAGCCATTTGTTTACATTTTTTGGAGAAGCAGTCATAACTGGTACTTATTCAACAGAAAGTGGTATTGTTACAATGCAGGACATTCCAATACGAAGTTTGCCATTTTCGTAATCATAACCATCAAACAATATCTTAACAGGTATTCTTTGCACCACTTTTACCCAATTACCTGTGGCATTTTCTGGAGGAAGTATTGAAAAAGCACTTCCTGTACCGGCCATAATCGATTCTATATGTCCTTCAAATTTTTCATCTGGATAAGTGTCAACTTCAATTATTGCCTTCATACCTTTCTTAAGTTTTTCAAGCTGAGTCTCTTTGAAGTTTGCTTCAACCCAAATATCATCAAGAGGCACTATGGCAAGGAGCGCTTGTCCCTGAATTATATGATTCCCCTTTTCAACGCTTTTACGTGTTATATAGCCGTCGACAGGAGCATAGATTTCAGTGTATTTCAAGTTAAGTTCTGCTTTTTCCAATTCTGCTCTTCTTTCTTCAATTAGTGCTTCTGGTTTGCCCGGTGTAATAAGCGCCTTTGCCTGCCTTAGCTTTTCTTCATCGGCTTTAACCTGTGCCACTGCAACCTGATATGCTGTAAAAGCACGGTCATATTCATCTTTTGGTTTCACCTTTTTTTCAACAAGTGTTTTGATACGATTCAACTCTATCTTGGCAAGCTCAAGCCGTGCTTTGGAAAGATTGAGAGCGGCTTTAGCTGTTTCAACTGCCGCATATCTTCTACGGACTTCCTGTTGGGCATTTTCCAAAGCTGATTCAGCTTTTTTTACCTGCACAATATAGTCGGCAGGGTCAATTTTCAAAAGCAAGTCTCCCTTCTTGACCTTCATATTGTCCTTTACATAAACTTCCAAAACTGTGCCTGTAATTCGGGGGCTTATCATATGAATATGGCCTCGAATATAAGCGTTGTCAGTAACAACACGAGTTTCAAGATACTGCCAATAATAATATCCTCCCACTGCACATACCGTGAAAACGAGAAGAAGAATTATAGCCCCTGAAATTCTTCTCTTTAATAGTTCATTATTATTGCTCTTCCTGTTATCTCCTCTCTTTTCTTCTTTTTCCTCAGCCATCTTTCTCAATTCCTTTCATAAATAGGTCCACATATTCCCTTACAACCTCTTTTTTCTTAAATTTGCTTATCTCCTTTTCAAAGAAAAATTCCTGATTTATGAAGTAAAAAAAGAACATTCCAAAAAAAGCCCTCGCCACAAGAGGAGAGCTGAATTTTCTAAAGTTTTTATGAGCTGATAACCCTACCAGATACTCTTCAAAGTGGTGAAAAACCTTTTCAATGAGGTTCTTATAAATCATCTTTGCCTGTTTCTGATGGGAGTAAGCTTCCATAGTCATAATCTGAACGAGAGATTTGTTGCGATAAAGGTTTTCAAGAAAACTCATTGCCAAAAGTTCGAGAGCTTTT
>RFHX01000072.1 GCA_003695725.1 Candidatus Schekmanbacteria bacterium | reverse complement strand
TCTTTACAGGCAAATCTTTTTGAAGATAAAAATATCAAATATTATGAATTGAAATAGGAGGAATTCCAATGGGCATACTTGATATGATTGGCAATACACCATTGGTTGACTTGAGTCCTTTGTCTAAATGCGGTGGAAGAATTTTTGCAAAAAATGAGTCGAAGAATCCATCAGGAAGCATTAAGGATAGAATTGCAAAATTTATGGTAGAAATGGCAGAGCTTACAGGAGAATTAAAACCGGGTGACAGAATTGTAGAGGCGACGAGTGGAAATACAGGCATTGCATTTTCTATGGTTGCAAAGGAGAAGGGGTATAAAATGATAGTAGTTATGCCCAAGAATATGAGCGAAGAAAGGAAACAAAGGATTAAAGAACTGGGCGCTGAGCTTGTTCTTGTTGGGGAAAGCGATTTTGATGGAGCTATAAAAAAGGCATACGAGATAGCAAGTGAGCCGCATACATTTATTCCTCGCCAATTCAGCAATTATACAAACACTTTGACTCATATAACGACAACAGGGCGTGAAATCATAAAGCAGTTTCGCCACATCGATAAAGATGGCAAGATTGATGCCTTTGTTGCGGGTACAGGGACAGGAGGTACATTGATGGGTGTGAGAGTGCGCCTTTTGAGAGAATTCCCTGAACTCAAGACCATTGCAGTTGAGCCTGCAGAATCTGCTGTAATGAGCGGTGGATGTCCAGGAATGCATAAAATTCAGGGAATTGGAGACGGATTTATTCCTGACCTTGTAGATATGCAGTATATAGATGAAGTGGAGGCAATTCCTTCTGACGAAGCGATAGCTACTGCTAAAATGCTCAAGGATGAATTTGGGTATGAAGTAGGCATTTCAAGTGGGGCTAATGTTTGCGCAGCAATGCGAGTATCAGATAGATATGAAACGATTGTTACGATTCTTCCTGATTCGGGCGATAGATATGCATCGATGGGTCTTTAATGATAATTTGAGGTAAGACTTATGAATAATGAATACAAGATTAAGAGAATAATTGTAGGGAAGTTGCCCTACGGAGAGGATTTGCTTCGTAGTATGACTGAAGTATGCAGAGAGAAAAATGTAAGAATTGGGACTATTCAACTTATTGGTGCTGTAAAAGAGGCAGCAGTAGGTTTTTATGACCAGCAGAAAAAAGAATATATCCCTCTTAATTTTTATGAGCCCCTTGAAATTGTTTCATCTTTTGGAAATGTTTCAATAAAAGATGACGATATCTTTGTTCATCTTCATGTTACGCTCTCGAAGGGAAAGGGAAATGCTATAGGAGGACATCTTCTCTCGCCTACAAAAGTTTTTGCCTGCGAATATTCCATTTTAGAGCTCGAGGGCAAAGAGCTTATAAGAAAATACGATGAGACAACAGGTTTGTATCTGTGGGATATTTAAATTTCTGCCGCAGGGTTATGTCCGTTGAATCCCAAGAGTGGACACTCTGAACACTTTGGTTTCCTTCTGCAATAGTTGTTACCAGCAAAGACTAAGAGCGCATGATATTCATTATAAAGTTGTGTGTTATGCGGAAGATTGTCCATAAAAAATTTTTGGTATTCATCGTAGGTTGCATTGAAAGGCAGAAGGTTGTGCCTTGAAAGTATCCTTTTCGTATATAAATCAATTACAAAGATGGGTTTATCGAGGGCATAAAGAAGAATGCTGTCAGCCGTTTCAGGACCAATTCCATTTAAATCGAGAAGTTTTTTTCTTAATAGGGCTGTATCCTGTTTTCTCATATTGTCTATTATGCCGCCATATTCATTTTTTATGAATCTGCAAAATGCGGCAAGACGTTTTGCTTTCTGATTAAAATAACCTGATGGTTTAATCAGTTTTGCTATCTCTTTTTCATTCAACGATGAGAATTTCTTAAAGGACAGAGCTCCTGCCTTTTTAAGATTTACTATGGCTTTTTCCACATTTTTCCATGCTGTGTTTTGTGTTAAAATTGCGCCAATCATAACTTCGAATCTGGTCTTGGCAGGCCACCAATGTCGAGGTCCTGCTTCAGATAAAAGGATTTCATATATTTTTAGTAACTTTTCTTTATTGGAAGTTGAAACTGACATTTCTTGGAAAAATTTTTAAAGATATTTACCCCAACTTTCAGGAATTTCATCCCAACCGGTTAGCTTTTTGAAAAGAGCTTTGTTAACGGCTATTACATCAGAAACAACTTTCGTACATATTTTTCCTTTACCATTTTTTAGCACAGCTTCCACTGTGAAGATATTCCCTTCTTCTTTTACGATTTTACCTTCAATTCTTAGTTTTTCATCTATATAGACAGGTTTAAAAAATTCAGCTGTTAGTTGTTTTGTTGCTCCCATCTTTCCTCTTTTTACCATTACAGTCCAAATAGTAAGGTCGTCCAAAACTGTACATTGAAGTCCTCCGTGGAATATTTTTTCAAAGCCGCAGTAATGTTCAGAAGGACGAAATTCAGAAATTACATATTCACCTTCTTTAAAATACCGAAGGTGAAAACCCAATGGATTTTTGGGACCGCAAACAAAACAGCTGTTATTTTCAAGGTCATTGGGTATTTCTTTTTTTTCTTTCATTGCCTATTCCTGATTTTTATGAAAAAGCTCATTTGAATTAACATATAGCTATTTTGCAGTCTATAAAAAAGAAGTGTATTTTGTATAGATAATTATTTTTACAAGTGCTATCAATATTATTGTAGTAAGTTTTTTTCACATCAAGAAAGAGGAGGCAGAAATTTTATGGGCAAAACGATGGCAGAAAAGATTTTGAGCGCCCATAGTGGGAAGGATTTGTATGCAGGAGACATTGCTGTCGTCAATGTTGATTTAAGCTATGTGCAAGATGGCACAGGCCCTCTTGCTGTGCGGCAGATGATTGAAATGGGATTGGAAAAAGCGCATAATCCTGACCACTCTATTTTCTTTTTAGACCATGCTTCACCCTCTCCGCGAAAAGAGCTTTCAAATGACCACAAACTTTTGCGTGAATTTGCACAAAAAACAGGGATTCACCTTTCCGAAATAGGCAACGGAATTTCCCATCATATAGTGCTCGAGAAGTATGCGAAACCGGGCGATTTGATTGTCGGAGCAGACTCTCATACCTGCACAGGAGGCGCTATTGGGGCTTTTGCCACAGGAATGGGCTCTACAGATGTGGGTGTTGCCATTGCCTTGGGGAAAACTTGGATGAGAGTGCCTGAAACATATAAGATCGTTGTAAATGGAGAGCTTAAAAAGGGAGTATATTCAAAAGATATCATTCTTCATCTAATCGGAATGATATCGAGCAGCGGGGCAACATATAAAGCGTTGGAGTTTCATGGAGATGTTATTGAAAAATTAACAGTCGATGCCCGTTCAACCATTGCCAATATGTCTGTTGAGGCAGGGGCTAAAACTGGAATATTTCCGCCAGATGAAAAGACAAAGGAATTTTTGAAAACTTGGGGAAGAGAAGCTGATTTCAAAGAATTATTCCCCGATGAAGATGCAGTTTATGAAAAAACGATAGAGATTGACGGGACCAAACTAAAACCAACGATTGCCTGCCCTCATCTTGTCCACAACACGAAAACAATAGATGAAATTGGTGATGTGCCGATTCATCAAGTTTTTCTCGGCACTTCCTGTAATGGGCGGCTTGAAGATTTGAGGATTGCAGCATCAATTCTTAAAGGGAAGAAAATCAACAAGAAGACAAGAATGATAGTGACTCCTTCATCGAGAAGCAATTATTTGAATGCAATGAAAGAAGGGCTTCTTGAAATTTTTGTTGAGGCTGGCGCTGTTGTAACAGGTCCGGGATGCGGTGCTTGTGTTGGTGTGCATGAGGGAATATTGGCTGATGGAGAAAACTGTCTTGCAACACAACCGCGAAATTTCAAAGGGCGAATGGGGAATCCGAATGCATTCATTTATCTTGGTTCACCGGCAGTTGCTGCTGCCACGGCAATAGAAGGCAAGATTGCAGATCCGCGCAATTTTTTATAGAGGGCAGAAAAGATATGAATATTATTGAAGGAAGATGTTGGAAATTTGGTGATGATATAAGCACAGATTTGATTGCGCCCGGACGGCTTTTTCATCTTCGTTCAAATCTTCCTGAGCTTGCAAAACATCTTTTAGAAGATGCAAAACCTGGTTTCTATGAAAAAATTTCTGAGGGAGATATTATCGTAGCAGGAATAAATTTTGGTCAGGGTTCGAGCCGCGAACATGCCCCTACAATTATTAAGATGGCTGGAATATCTGCTGTAGTTGCAAAAAGTTTTGCCCGCATCTTTTACCGCAACTGTATAAATGTGGGGCTTCCTGCTGTTATGGTTGATACAGACAAAATTAATGAAGGTGATATTTTGAGAATTGATATTGCAAAGGGCATCCTCGAGGATGTTAGTAGTGGAGAAAAATTTTCTTTTTCACCTTTGCCTGAAACAATGATGAAGATATTGGCTGAAGGCGGATTGGTTGCTTATATTAAAAAAAATGGCGATTTGATTCTATAGGTTTTCATAATATGTCACAACTGCTTTGGTTTGTCTTTATTGTTTTAGCAATTGCTTATTTTATTCTCCCAATAGATTTGCTTCCAGATTTCATCCCCTTTGGAGGGCGTCTCGATGACCTGATATTTCCCCTAGTTCTTTTGTGGTGGATGAAAAAAAAGTATGGCGGACAAAAGGTTGGAGATGGAGGTTATGACAAAGATTTTAATCAGAGCTATAATTATGAAGATTTGCGAAAGAATGGAGGAAAAAAAATATTCGACCCCTATGAAGTCTTGAATGTTAAGCGGGGGGCAAATGAAGAAGAAATTAAAAAGGCTTATCGTGAAATGTTAGCCAAATACCATCCAGATAAAGTGTCCCATCTTGGAGAAGAGTTACAAAAACTTGCCCATGAGAAGGTTATTGAAATTAAAAAGGCATATGAAGAACTTGAAAAGAGAGGATTCAATATTTAATTTATTTTTATAATGAATTAAATATCCTTAAT
>RFHX01000071.1 GCA_003695725.1 Candidatus Schekmanbacteria bacterium | reverse complement strand
GCTAAAAGGTGTTTAAAAATCCGACAGACTAAAAAATTTCAATGAATCTGCCTATATAAAATTTTTTCCATCATTTCTAAACAATTGTTGATTTGACATAGAATGATACTATTGCTAATTATTTTTCATAATTCAAATAGGAGGGATATTTATGCTTACAAAAGATGAGGTAGTCGATTTTCTGCAACAGATGATTGGCGAATATGAAAAAATCTGCTCTACCTATAATCCGTCTTCAGAAATTGTCAAAAAAAAATTTGATACGCCGATGGGACCACTTTATCTGAACCGTTCTGAGGGTGAGACCTTTGACAAAGCTACATCTATTTACTGCGACCTTAAAATAGAAACACCTCCTGTGCTTGCAGAAGAATTGGGACAACAGGGAAGCACTGCTGATGCAATGGTATTGGAACTTCATTTTTTCCCTGTAAATCCGCACATTCCAAAAGCGTATATTGAACTTCGGGCAAATATAACTGACAAGGTAGTGTTGGCAGGCGGTACTGACATTAAACCTTATTTTGACACTGAAGAAGACATAAAATACTTTGCTGATGCAATGAAAGAGCTCTGCAAAAGGCATGGCAAAAGCTATGACTCTCTTCAGAAGGTTAGGGCTGATTTCTTCAAATCAAAATATTCAGGAGAAAAAGTTGGAAGTCATGCCGGGATATATTCATTTCATCTTGAAGCAGAGGATTTCCCCTTTTATAAGGATATGGGAGAGACTTATATCAAACTTGTAAGAGAGTTAACTGAGAAGAGAAAAGATCAAAAATATACAGATGACGACATAAACTGCAAACTTAAACAGCATGGTGAGTGGGTGCAGTGGACTCTTCTTGAAGATGATGGGACGATATTTGGATTAAAAAAGGGAATACCTGCTGAAGCCCTTCTTGGCGCAATACTGCCTCCTTTAGCGAAGTTTTAGAAATTAATTGGGAGAAAGGTTATGACCCTAAAAAATGAATTCGTAGATTATGTAAAAAACGAGGTAGGAATACCCCTTGTTGGAGTAGTGGCGCCGGAGGATTATCCTTCAGAGGATTATGAAAGAATTGCCGCTGTGCAAAGGATTTTTGCAAAGGCGACACCGCTTTCCGGAGGAATAGATACTGTTTTTCAACCAAAAGATTTTCTGCCTGAAGCGAAATCTGTTATAATCACGGGATCTCCAGCATATATCGAGAAAGTATATACTTATGAGCAATGTAAAAGGGATTTACTTGGCTGTGCAGAAGCCACTCATGTGAATACAAATTATCTTCAAAACAATGGCGAGCGCAATGCAAAGATAATCGATTTTTTAAAGGATAGGGGATATCAGTGTTTTTCCCTGACTGCAGGCGGTTTCCCTCTAAAACTGATGGCTTCCAAATGCGGAGTCGGTTTCTATGGGAAAAATGCCATAATTCAGCATCCTAAATATGGCGCTTGGATATCGCTATCAGGATATATTACAGATGCAGACCTTGAACCGGACAGTCCGCTCGATATGGATTGTGGTAAATGCGACCTTTGTATGAAAGCATGTCCCACCAATGCATTGAGCACTCCTTATGTCTGCGATATGACAAAGTGCATCGACTTTCATCTTGGCCATAACAAACATTTTATTCCTTATGAAATTCGCGAAAATTGCGGAAATCTTCTTGGAGAAGGCTGTACAATTTGCCGTGATGTCTGTCCGAAGAACAAAAATCTTACTCCTCTTGAAGATTTTGAGGTTTCGATGGAACTAATGCATCCTAAAATGCTTGATGTATTGAAAATCAGCGATGAAGATTGGGAAAGAGGCTTTGCAATGACTCTTATGGGATTCTTTCTAATGGATAAAAAATATTTGATTAGAAATGCCGCAATTGGATTAGGTAATTTTCAAGATGAGCGGGCAGTTGAACCCCTTGGCGAAATTCTGAATGCCGGGCCAAATAAAGCTCGAGGTTATGCAGCTTGGGCACTTGGTAGAATTAGAGGTAGAAAATCTCGTGATTTATTAAATTCTGCATTGAATAATGAAGAGGATGAGGATATAAGAGACGAGATAAAATTTGCACTTGAAATGTTGGGATGAGAATTTATAAAGCGGAGGGTTTTTCTTTATGCCAAATGTTATCCACTTTAATCCTAAGAGATGCACTTTGTGTAAAAGGTGCGAAACAGCATGTTCGAATAAGCATTTTAATGTTTTTACAAGTTTTTATTCAAAGATCAAAGCTGTTGAATTTGAAGAGGAGCAGTCTTACTATCCGATAACCTGTTTCCAATGTGATGACCCACCTTGTTTGCCTGCCTGTCCAGTAGGAGCAATTGAAAAGAATGAGGATACAGGGGTTGTTACAATCAATGAAGAAGAATGCACAGGATGTGGCGCCTGTATAGATGAGTGCCCAATAAAACATATCTTTGCTTACGATGATTTTGGACATGCGATCAAGTGCGACTTTTGCGGCGGCGAACCTGAATGTGTCAAATTTTGTAAAGACCGTGCAATAGAATGGAGAGAAATAACAGAGGAAGAAAGGGCAGAAAGAGAGAAACTTTTTACAACTTTAGCAGAGAAACTGAAGGAGGTAAAGGCATTATGAAAGGATGGACAGGAAAGATATTAAGAATAAATCTTACAGAAGGTGCACATAAAGTTGAAGATTTGGATAAGGAGTTGGCAAAGAAATATATAGGAGGGCGAGGAATCGGCTCAAAGATGCTGCTTGATGAAGTTGATCCCAAGGTTGATCCGTTTTCACCGGAAAATAAGATGTTTATATTTACCGGACCACTTACAGGAACAGGTGCTCCTTGTGCGGCGCGGTTTATGGTAGTGACGAAGTCTCCTCAGACAGGTACTATTGCATGTTCGAATTCAGGAGGTTATTGGGGCCCTGAGCTTAAAGCAGCAGGATATGACGGCATAATAATTGAAGGAAAAGCTGAAAAGCCAACATATATTTGGATTCAAAACGACAAAGTTGAATTGAGAGATGCAGGCGAAATATGGGGTCAGGATACGCATAAAACAACACGGCTGGTCAGGGAAAAGACAGATCCAAGGGCTAAAGTTGCCTGCATTGGGCCGGCAGGAGAAAAACTCGTACTAATGTCTGCAATCATAAATGATACAAACCGTTCTGCGGCAAGGTCAGGTGTAGGCGCTGTGATGGGTTCCAAAAATCTCAAAGCAATAGCTGTTCATGGTACAAAGGGGTTTTCAGCTGCAGAGGGGTTCAGAGAAGCAAGCCTTGAAATGGCAGCGCTTTTTAAGGGTGATGTAGCCAAAGGTTATGGCTATTTCGGCACATCTATGGCAGTTGATTACTGTAATGCAGTAGGCATCTTTCCTACCAATAATTATCGCGAAGGCGTATTTGAAGGAGCAAATAACATAAATGGGCAAGCCATAAGAGATAAGATTTTGGTTAGAAAAAAGAGCTGTCATGGTTGTGTTCTTGGCTGTGGGAGAGTAAGTAGAGTAACAGAAGAAGGTTTTGAGGGCTATGGTGAAGGTCCCGAGTATGAAACTATTTATGCTTTTGGGTCGGCATGCAATATCGACAATATCAATGCTATTGCAAAAGCCAATTTCATCTGCAATGAACTTGGTATGGACAGTATCTCTGTCGGCGTAACGATTGCAACAGCAATGGAGCTTTATGAGAAGGGTAAACTTACAAAGAACGATGTGGGGATGGAGCTCAAATTTGGTGATGCAAAAGCGATGGTTGAACTTACAAGGAAAACAGGACTTCGTGAAGGATTCGGCGATGAGCTTGCTCTTGGAAGCTACCGCCTTGCAGAAAAATATGGGGTGCCTGAAATTTCAATGACATCCAAGAAAATGGAAATTTCCGCCTATGACCCACGAGGTTCAAAAGGAATGGCGCTTACCTATTCAACAAATCCGCGCGGCGGTGACCATACAAGAGGAGCTACGGTTTTTGCCGAAGTTTTTGGAATTCCCAAGAAGGTTAAATCAAAGACAGAAGAAGGGAAGGGTGAGCTTGCAAGGGATTTTCAAAACTTGAATGCTGCAATTGACGCCACCGGGGCCTGTATGTTTGCAACAGTTGTCGTTCAGCATGAACCATTTGCAAAGATTTTGAGCGCAGCAACAGGTGAAAATTTTTCATATGAAGATTATGTGAAGGCTGGAGAGAGAATTTGGAATGTAGAACGACTGTTTAATGTGCAAGCTGGATTTACAAGAAAAGATGATTCCCTGCCTCCTCGTGTCATTAGTGAACCTCTTCCTTCAGGACCTTCTGCTGGGTTGACCGTGGATTTTGAAAAGATGCTGAACGATTATTATACAGCGCGCGGCTGGGACGAAAACGGTGTGCCAACAAAAGAAAAACTTGCCGAGCTTGGCATTGAATAGTAGATAAATATAAATCGATTATCAGATAATTCCTTCTCTCTTTAGCAGGGAGAAGGAATTTTTTTATGATGAATATTTCAGTTTTGCTCTGAGACATTTTACTTCGCTATTTGATAAACTTTTCTTTTATGGTATAAGCAAAATATGGACCCTCTTAAAAAGCCTTATCTTTTTTGGGATGTTGATGCTGATAAAGTTGACCTGAAGAGAAACCGGAATTTTATTATCGAACGAATTTTGTCTCGCGGAGATATCGATGACTTCCAGTGGATGATGAGGACATACGGGATTAATGAAGTCAAAAAGGTTTTTCAAAAAAAAATAGACAAACTTGATCCCAAATCAATTAATTTCTTTTGTTTGTATTTTGATATTCAAAAACCGTTATGTACACAAAAGCAATCAATGAAAAAACAAAATCCCTTTTGGCGAAAATAAGATCGCTAAGATTTGTTTCAGATTTTTATTTGGCAGGCGGGACTTCTCTTGCCATTCAAATCGGGCACAGACAATCCATAGATCTGGATTTTTTTTCAAAAGGTTCTTTTTCAGTCCCTGACATTAGAAAAGAATTGTCTAATCTAGGAGAATATATAGTTGTCTATGAAGATAATAGGACATTGGATATAGTTTTAGATGAAGTTAAAGTTAGTTTTTTTCATTATGATTATGACCTGCTTTATCCCCTCATTGACTTTGAAAATATTAAACTTGCTGATATTCGCGATATTGCGGCTATGAAGATATCTGCTATTTCCTCTCGCGGATGCAAAAAAGATTTTATTGATCTTTTCTTTCTTCTTGAAAAATATTCACTTGAAGAACTTTTGAGTTTTTTTGAAAAGAAATATAGCAAAACAAAATATAACAAAATGCATATCTTGAAGAGTTTGGTTTTTTTTGATGATGCAGAGGAAGAGCCGATGCCCGTTATGCTAAAATCTGTTGATTGGAAAAATATTAAGAAAAAAATAATAATCGAAGTCAGAAATTATCCGGAAATTGAAAAGTGAGAAAAAGCGGTTTTTGATTTTTTTCAGCAATGTCTTTATTATAAGATCTTTTTATGATGAAGAAAAAATATATTTTTTTTAATCTGTTAATACTATTATTAATTGGTTCTAATGCCTTTGCAGTTACTCCTAAAATATCTCTTACGCGTTATGGGGGGTGTCTTTTAAAGGATGACGGGACTGTGTGGGTTTGGGGAGATAATAGATTTAATCCTGTCCAGATATTTGAAGAATCAGGCGAGGCTCTTAAAGATGTTTCTGATATTGCAGGTGGAATCGATGGACTTGCATTAAAATCAGATGGAACAGTTTGGGCGTGGGGCGCAAATGGTGATGGACAGCTTGGAGACGGGACTACGACAGATAAGTATTATGCTGTTCAGGTATTGGATGAATCAGGAAATCCTTTTACTGGAGTATCAGCGATTTCTAAAGGTGAAGGTATAGGAGCGATGTCTAGAGGTCAAAGAGGTGGTTATATAGGTGGTAGTTTTAATGTTGCATTGAAGGAAGATGGAACAGTTTGGGCGTGGGGCGCAAATGGTGATGGACAGCTTGGAGACGGGACCACGACAGACAGATTAAATCCAGTACAAGTAATTGATGCGCAAGGCAATGCGTTAAGCGATGTTTTAGCGATTTCAGCAGGTTATTTACATACAGTTGCATTAAAATCAGATGGAACAGTTTGGGCGTGGGGCGCAAATGGTGATGGACAGCTTGGAGACGGGACTACGATAGATAAGTATTATGCTGT
>RFHX01000070.1 GCA_003695725.1 Candidatus Schekmanbacteria bacterium | reverse complement strand
TTTGTTGCTTGCATAAAAGCCACCACTTCCCAAAACCACCAACTGCAAACTATAATCTCCTACAGGATAGCCACCCTTCACAAATTTTAAAACAAGCTCACCGGGATTAATGCCCTTTCTAATAAATCCCGGGTTAGTAGAATCTGTTATGAAAATTGATCCCTTATTGCTCGTTAAATTTACTCCAATATAGTTTAAGGAAATGGTGTCAAAACCCGTGCCTCTTAAAATTACATCAGTAGTTGTGCTATTTAAGATTATATTTGGAGAGATACTTGTAATTACTACATTTCCATTTCCCCCGCCATTCACAAAAAACCCAGAAGAAAAAGATTCTCCGGTCCCATTAGTAACAGATAAAGAATGATAACCCAAAGCAATACTGCTTGGAATATTAACTCTTATTTCATTTGGACTAAGAACTTTAAAATTCCAATAATCAGAGCCATCAATCCTCACTCCAGTAGATGAATCAAATCCAACACCATAAATGGTAACAGAGTTTCCGGGAGAAACGTTTTTCGGAAAAATATTAAAGACAGTCGGACCCAAAAAGCTCCTATCAAGGCCATCTAAGATAAGAGATGTTTGGGTATAACCTCCCAATTCGGGCGTAGCTGGTAAAATAACATTATTCACGCTATCATCAAAAACAAGATGTCTCAAAAACCCAAGCGAGGAAGAGAGGTTGTTCAAATAAACTAATGCATCGGAATAATACTCAGGCGCACTCTTAGCAGAATAATGGCCGGCAGTAACAACAACCCCCAAATCGATACCCGATGAAGAATAATAATTGTTTATCTGAGATAAATCATCTTTTAAAAGCCCTTTTGGCTTTATGAAGTGAACTCTCTGCCTTAGAAGATGTCGCTCCCAAAAGCGGGGACTATTTTTAAACCATGAAAGAGTATAGTAAAGATACGGATTTTGTGTAACTAACTCAAAGTTTCTAACCCCTGGAATTTCAACATTTCCTATTTTTAAGGGCACTTTATCATCAAGAAAGGAAAAATATGTTTCTATAGGGTCCCTGAAAGGATTCGCCCACTTTAGAGGCGCCTCTCTTAAAAGCTTTCTTGGAGTCCAATGTATAAGGTCATCTGAAAGTTTGTAGAATATACCATAGACCGTTCTTCCAAGAGATGCATCATAAGCTGCTCCCTCTCCAATAGCAATAAACTTGCCAAGGTAAGTGCTCCACACAACACTAGTTGCAAGCATTCCTATGTCTTCTGAATAAGAAGGGTTTCTCCAGAAAACATTTTTACAGAGATAATCCTTAGGATTAAAATTTGTAGTTCTATATGGATCTATAAATTTTTTAAATGTGGTACCATTCCAAATTTTCCAGCTTCTAAAATCACTAACATTGTCTGACCTCATAAGGCACATAGACCTGTTCTGAAGATAAATGCTTTCTGCCTGAAATAGACTATAGTAATAATCTCCCTTCTTAACGATATTACTTGGCATCATATAACCAACTGCCTTTCCAAAATTTGGAATATATCGGTAAGGTGGAGTTGCTATAAGATGCCCGGGAGCTTGAACCGGATGAGAATACGTTAGGCCGGCATCATTTGAAACAGCAGCAGTAATTGAATTCCACCAACACTTTAACTGCCCAAGTGTGCACTGCCCAGGAGAACCATAGTACTCATTATGAACAAAAGAAAATACCTTTTGGCCATCCAAAGTATACGGAGAAATCAGCCACTCAAGATAGTCATAATTACTAGCAGTATAATCTCTATGAGAAGAAAACAAGACATTGCATTCATGTCTAACAGAAGACAAATTTGTTCCAATTGCCCTACGAGTATCGTAATGTGACGCAAGAAGCTGTACCCTTCCGTTTACATCTACGAAGGCTCTTGCCGGAGTGTCTGGAACATCATCTTGAGCACAACGATCTGTAGTCCAATTAAAAACAGTCTCCTTTTGACCAAATTTAAAGCTAAGAGAGTTGTGAACGCCGTCGCGCTCTACTTTTCCCATGTCAATCAAAATGTGAAGAAAGCCCAGACTGACTACGTTTCTTGAAAGTTCATCTTTCCAATCCTTAAGTTCTTGGACACTAAAAAAGGGATAGGGTTCCAAATCTCCAATGATTATCCCTGGATATAAACTCTTGATTTTTGAGATATACGCTGCAACTTGTATTGCAGACTCGTTTAACCCCTGTTTGCAGTAAGTGCGGCCCTTATAAAGAGGCATATCCATCTCTATATATTTTACTTTCACTCCTTTTGACATGAGAGAATCCAATAAGTTTACAGTATCAATAGCATTAAGAGTCCCGTTACAAGACCACTCAACTATAGCCTCTGAATTGAGGGCAAGATCAATTCCCCAGTTCTTAAGTTTTGAAAATGCTCCAAGAGAAAACATCCTGCTAACATCTTTTGGAAAAAATTTGAATACAGAAACCATTTTTCTAGAAAGATTCCAGGAATTAGGTGAACTAAAAAGAAGATCAAAGTCAGAAGCACGGGTTGGTGAAAACCACACGCTGTAAGACTTGCTTGCGCCGCCGCTAACCCCGGGACCGCCCTCCGGCATTCCACCCCCCTCTGGCTTTCTTCCAACACTTAAAACATTTGATTCTCGAGGGCCATTAATAAGAATA
>RFHX01000069.1 GCA_003695725.1 Candidatus Schekmanbacteria bacterium | reverse complement strand
AAGCATTTAAATGCGACGGAAATAGTTTTGCTGGCTTGCTTTTGAACAATTCAAACTGGAAGAAAGATACTGCCTTTGCCCAAAGAAGATTATACACAGAACCAATGAAAGGAACCAAATTTTTGAACGCCCGTGAATACGGTGTTATGACAGATGAATGGTTTCTTGTTACAAATGAATTACGCGGAGTCGAATTATACAATATAAAAGAAGACCCTCTTGAACAGAAGGAAATTTCTGCCAAAAGACCAGATATTGTAAAAGAGCTTTTAGAACGCCTTGAAAAATGGAAAAAGGATTTTCCTGAAGTAAAACCTTTCACAGGTGACATTTCAGAAGAAAAAGTCAAAGCTCTCAAATCCCTTGGATACTTATAAAATATTCGTTATAAAATTGAACTTTAAAAATAATTATATTGATATAAGCATCATTTTCCTTTAAATAAGCTCACTTTACAAAATATTTTATTTTAAAAACAAGGTATGAACAAAAGTTTTATTAGAGTTTTAAATATATTCATCATCCTTCTTCTTCTGACAGCCGTTGCCGTTTATTTTACAGGGGGGTGGAAATTTAGTATTTCATCACTCCATTTCAACATAAAATCCATTGCACGAATATTAAATATAGCTCTAATCCTTCTTCTTTTAAAAACTCTTTTTCAAAAGGATAGTTACAAAATTGAAGCCTTTTTGGAAAAAATCCTATGTAGAGAAAATGAGAAAAATAAAGAAACTTTTACATTTGGCTCATCCCTCATTTTTTTAGTTGCAGGTATTATTTTAGGAATATGTGATGGACTTTTTGAGCCGTTGAAGTCCGTTAAATATATATTCACTCCCCTAACACCATCAGGATTGGAAAGATTGACAACAATTGGAAAAATGCTCCTTTTTTACAGCGCAGGTTTTTTCGCGCTTGGAATCATAATAAGTTTCATCATCTATTTCTTAAAAAATCTGCAGAATAAATTGACATTTACACTAGCGGCGGCTTTTACTCTTTCTTTCATCATTCTTTCTCGGTCCATCACTGCTTTTTCACTCATAAAACCCGAGCCGTATGGTCCTGTTGCCATAATCGACTGCATTGTATTTGCCATTCTAAGCATAACAATTTTTTACATCATTCCAAAACAAATATTCAGCCGGAAATTTCTGAATCTATCTTATCCGATAATCGGACTTATAGTTATATCTCTTTTTTATCTAATTCCCCATTTCATTGCCCAAAGCAGATACCAAAAGGAGGCAAAGGAGCCTCATAGTAGAGTTATTCTAATTACTATCGATACAACAAGGGCTGACCATCTCGGACTTTACGATTATGAAAGAAACACAACACCTAATTTGGAGAAATTAGCAAAAAAGGGCACTTTATTTTTAAGGGCATATTCACAAATGACAACAACTGACCCAAGTCACACAACAATTTTATCAGGAGCTTATCCCCGCACTCATGGGCTCTTAAAAAATGGTATGAAGCTTGGGAAGAAGGATTTAGATTTTCTTCAGAGCTGGTTTAAAAAACAAGGATACACAACAGCAGCCATTACAAGCCGCGCTTTCCTCGACCCCGATTATATGGAGCTTCCTCCATTCGATTACAAAAGTGTTCCCAACCACAAATTCAAGACCAAAAGAGGGAAAAAATATAAATACGATATTGCAACTGGAACATACAATAGAGCTAAACTTTGGATTGAGCATAACCTGGACAAGGATATATTTTTATGGGTGCATTTTTGGGACCCTCATGGTTCATACGATCCACCAGCCCCCTATAACTCTATGTTCAATAATGGCTATAAGGGAAGATATAGATATCCAAAAGAAATATTTCCCGGATTTCCAATAAATAAAAATGAATACTACTCAAAAGAAGAAGCAGATTATTTGACTTCTCTTTACGATGGGGAAATTGCTTTTGCAGACAAATATGTGGCTAAACTTATTGAATATATTTCAAAAAAAACGCCGCAAAACTCAGAAGCACCACTGTTCGTAATAACTTCCGACCATGGTGAAACGCTCGGCGAAATCCAGGACAAACGCGGTTATTGTTTTGATCATGGGAAAATCATCACATATAGCCAGATGCATGTTCCTCTGTTATTCATTTGGGAAGGAAAAATTCCCCAAAATGAAAAAATCGATGGAATCGTCGGACTTGTGGATGTAGCTCCAACTATTGCAGATTTAGTAAACAGCAAAAATAAATTTTCTGCCGATGGCATTAGTTTGAAAAATCTTTTATTGAAAAAGGATGGATTTAATCTTGAAAGAAATGCCATTGTTTCGCAAAGACGACTTATTGATAAAGAAACTCCGCCTCAATATAGATTCCTAAATGCCCGGGAATATGCAGTTGTAAAAGATAGATGGCTACTCCGAGTAAATGAAATAAGAGGCAACGAATTGTATGATATTATAAAGGATCCTCTTGAACAAATTGACCTTATAAAGGATAATAAAACAGTAGAAGATGAACTTCTCAAAGTCTTAGATCAATGGAAAAAGGAGTTTCCTGAAACCAAGATTAGCGGGAATATCATCACAGGAGACAGGGCAAAGCTATTGAAATCTTTAGGTTATATCCAATGAAGTATATAAAACAATCCCTTATTATTGTTCTTCTTATCATATCTACAACATTTTTCACCTTTTCCTGTGAAAGAGGGAAAGATAGAAAAGCCAAAAACTATAATGTAATAATAATCAGCATCGATGCTCTTAGGCCTGACCATATGTCAGATTATGGTTATTCAAGGCAAACCACTCCAAATATAGATGCATTCTTCAAAAAATGCACTCTTTTCAAGCATGCTGTAACTGTTTATCCAAAGACAGCATCAAGTATGACATCAATGCTGACAGGGCTATATCCTTACCATCATGGAGTTAGGAAAAATGCCAAGGATAAATTGAGAAAGACTATAAGGACACTTCCAGAAATTCTAAAAGGTTATGGATACTCAACAGCAGCCTTTATCAGCAATGTTGTTTTAAAGTCAAAGCTATCAGGTCTAAATCAGGGATTTGATGTATATGATGAAAGATTACAAGAAAAGGAATTGAACAGAAACCTACGTGAAAGGACTGCAGCAAACCTGATAAAACCTGCGATTAGATGGATAAAGGAGAACAAAGAGAAAAAATTCTTTTTATGGATTCATTTTATAGACCCTCATGGTCCCTACACACCACCAAAACCTTATAACAAAAAATTCCGTTCAAAGGAAAAGAAACTTATTGATATCAATTTGATTTCTTCCTATCAGAGACGCGGAAATCTTAACGATGCCAACCGTTATATTGACTATTATGATGGTGAAATAGCTTTTATGGATGAAAATGTTGGAAAACTTCTACGAATCATCAATAAAGAAGTCACCAAAAGAAAATCTTTGATAATCTTTACAGCCGACCATGGAGAAAGTCTGGGAGAGCACAATGATTATTTCGAGCATGGGCGAAGGGTCTATGACACTTGTTTAAGAATACCTCTTGCCATACATCTCGATGATGTAATTCCAGAAAACAAAATTAATGATACTGATCAAGTGGCAATAATCGATATTATGCCAACAATTCTTGACATTCTCGATATTGAACCACGAACAAGAATGGATGGCAAAACTCTTCTGCCTCTGATCACTAAAAATGAAAAATTGAATAGGGAATATGTATTCCCCGAAGTCTTAAATCAGTATAAACCAAAAACTGTTCCTAAAAATGTTGATTCTTTTAAAGCCATACGAAGCCGAGACTGGAAATATGTCCTCGCATTTGATAAAAATGGAAAAATTTTAAGTGAAGAATTATATAACATTGCCAATGACTATTCTGAAGAAAACAACTTGGCGTCTAAAGAAATAGATATCAAAAACAAATTGAAGAAAAAGCTTTTACAAGAATTAGAAAGGCAGAAGAAGAATATTTTTGAAAAAATAATAGACTGGATAGAAACAAAAGAAAGCAAAAAGAAGAGAGAGACGGAAATCAACAAAAAGGATTTAGAAGCTCTTAAAAGCTTAGGTTATGTAAAATAGAAAGATGGCAAAAGTCAAATACACATATGAAGATGTCAAATCAACTTACAAGGAAGTAGATGCGCCATGGACTGTTTTTGGAGTTGACCCATTTGTAACACCATTAATCTATTTTTTCGCCAATTATACAACCCTCTCCCCTACTTTCTTCACAATCTTTGGAATGGGACTTGCAATTCTGTCTTTCTTTTCCTTTCTGCAGGGTACACAGCCATATCTGATTGTTGGGGCAATTCTCTTTGAGCTTGCCTTCTGGTGTGACTGCATCGATGGCAAACTTGCCAGATTGACAGAAAAAAGTTCCCCTGAGGGAGCTTTTTTTGAGCTTCTTTTAGACCAAGGCAGAATGCTTCTTGTAACAATGGGGATTGCCTATGGCCAATTTCGTTTAAAAGGTGATTACAGTATCCTTATTATGGGACTTTGTTATGTAATCTTTCATTTCTTTTGGTTTGCTCTATGGAATATTTGGGGAAAGGCAAATAGAATGCGGCTTGAAAAATACAATATTGAATACGATAGGGATATGGAAATTAAGGCAAAGAAAGAAGCATTGAAAAAGAATAACAAACCAAAAGGATTGAGGAATAAAATTGGATTATTTGCTTTCAAACACAGGATTCTTGCAAGATACAGCTCAGTAGAAATAGACACTGTCGTTTTTTTAATATTTCCAATTTTATCGGCACCTATCACAGGTTTAAAGGTTGGTTTGATATTGTGGGCTTTATTGACTGCTTTTAAAACTTTAGATTTCAGCACAAAAATTTGCCGTCCCCCAAAACTTTTCAGCAGTCCTGAAGACGATGCCGGAATTTAATAAAGAAGACAAAATGAATAATAACGAAATAGCTGTAAGCGTAATCGTGTGCACCTACAATAGGGCTGAAAGTTTCAAGAAATTTCTTGAATCATTCTTCTCGCAGGACGGCAAATTCCCCGATTGCGAATTTCTCATTGTAGACAACAATTCCACTGACAACACACGGCAAGTATGTGAAGAATATCTAAAGAGCGATATGATTCAAGTGAGATATATCCACGAAAAACAACAAGGATTATCTTATGCCCGAAACACATCTGTAAAAAATGCCAGAGGGAAGCTTTTGGCTTTCATCGATGATGATGTTGTTGTTGACCGCAAATGGCTTCAAATGGTTAGAAAACTCGTAGATGAATATCCAGAATATATTGCAATGGGAGGCAAGGTTGTGCCAATCTGGGAAAAAGGCAAACCGCCGTGGGCTGTATTTGAAGGGAAATATGCGATAATTCAAAGCGTCTTTCCTTCTCATGATTACGGTAATGAAGTGAAGCCCTACCCCATAAGGACGCAAAAAAATCCAATGGGCGCTTGTATGATGATAAGAAGAGAAGCATTCGAAAAATACGGTCTTTTTCGCACAGATTTAGGTGTTTCAGGAGCATCATTAAAGACAGGTGGACTTCATGAAGATACTGAATTCATTTGGAGAATGCTTGCCCATGGAGAAAAAGCGCTTTATTATCCAAAAGCAGTGGTTTCACATTTTGTCCCTGAATCGCGCTCATCAAAGAAATATATCAAACAATGGTATTTCAAATCAGGGGCATCATTCACTAGAATGAAGCATAATTATTATGACAGACAGGAATATGTGAGATTTTTTGGAATTCCAAGATGGCTTTTCAAAAAATTCATCAAGCCTGCTTTTTGGCTTTTATTTGCTGTCAATAAAGAAAAAAGGTTTTTCTACCATTTGCGCTTTTATAGGCTGTTAGGGACATTGGCAGAATTTTTCAACCATAAATATGAAATGCTCAAAAAAAAAGGAAGTCCGCCTCAATCTATAGAAGAAAAACCATAAATATGAAAGCTGCAGACCAAGAATATTTTCTAATGGCTCTTATCTACTCAGTGGCATTGATAAAAACTTTCAGTTTTGCTTTCTTATAGCCGGTCTTCTGACTCTTGAAAACAATAACACCCTGATTAAAACCGGGCCTCAAACTCGATGTGCTTGAAATACGTATAAGGACATTTGAAGGTGTTTTATCGCGCAATGGCTCAACGGCAATCCAAGTAGGAATATTAGTCACCTGCCACTCGACACCTTCCCCTGTAGATGAAATCAATGAAAAAGTCCTTTCTCTTCCTGTTACATCTTCTCCAATTTTAACAGTACCAAAATCCACTATCGGTGAAATTCCTGAAACAAGAAGTTTGGGTTTTGTTTTCATGACAACTGCTTTTGCAGAAGCATATCTTGTTTTGTCAAGTTCACTGCGGGCAACTATATAGACTGTTTTGTTCTCCTTTTTTGAAGGAGCTTTATAGTAAAACTTTTTGCCCTTCTTTACAATCTTGCCAGCACTTCCATCAAATACTTCATTTTCTGCAGACTTCCCTCCCACAAAAAAGTGCCACGAAATATCTGAAGAGGCGCCGCTTCCCTTCTTCTTGACATTTAGAGATAATTTTTGCTTCTTCTTTACGACAATTGTAAATTTGGCTGGTTTCAACGAAACATCAAGGACTGCAGGAGGGTCATAGACAGTTATCTTTTTCGTAGCATTCTTGATGCCTGCTTTTTTACTCTTCGCCTTTATTATTACATCAATGGCTTTCGCAGTAACAGTCGATGTAATATACTCATTCGTATCCATTCTGTCGGTGATAATCTTCGTGTATGTTATCACCGAAGGGGCAGTATAAACTCCACTTTCATCGATTATTCCGTTATCTATGCCTGAAATTCCGCTGATTGTCCACTCAACATTTTTATAGTTTTTTCCCGGGGGTTTTATTTTAGCTTTAAAAGTTTCATTCTCTCCAACTTTTATATTGGAAGATGAGCTTTTAATTATAAGTTTTTTCTTCTTTGCCTCAGCAGTATTAACAATTAAAAGAGACAAAAAAATAACCAATAGAGATTTCGTAATTTTTTTGAACATTGTCACTTCAATCCCTATACCAAGTAACCATCCTGAAACCACCTCTCAAATAATTATAAGCAATCTTTTCAGGAATTATTTTAATTATCTTATAGTTGAAACTCTCGGGAAGCTGTGTAATGCCAAGTTGTTTTAGGACTTCTAATGGGTTGATAACCCTCAAACCCTCTTCGAAGAGTTCAGGATTGCTTTGTTTTGTGCAAACCTGTGCCTCTCCCCATATTTGGACACCCCGGGCGCCAAAAAAATCCTCGAGCGGTTTATATTCGGAAGCAATTGACACAGAGACTTTAGGGTTCACTTTCAAGTTGGCAAATTTTCCGCCACCTTCAGATATGACATATAGATTCATTCCTTCGCTGTGGTATTCAAGAGGAGTCGAGCGGGGAATATTATTGCTGCAGGTTGCAAGATGAAGCACATTGTTTGAAGCAAGATAATCTACGATTTCCTTTTCAACCTCTTCCACTGACAAATCTGTTCGAATCTTGATTCCCTTCTTCTCAAACATTGCCTGTTCAGGTGCTGAGATTTTTGCTATATTTATCCTTGCCATTCTCTTCGCTCCTTTTAATTTTCTTATCACTTATTAGCTAAATTTTTTTACAAATTATAGCAATAATTACTATTTTAACAATATAAACTTAACAGCATTCGAACAAACAAAAGGAAGGGGCTTAAAGCTGCGAAGTCCTTT
>RFHX01000068.1 GCA_003695725.1 Candidatus Schekmanbacteria bacterium | reverse complement strand
TTATAGTGATTAAATGTTTTGCTATCTCATTGTTTACATATTTTACTTTTGAAATATTGGTCAACCTTTCAATACAGTTTCATCATAGCTCCCTCAAAGTCCATACTTTGTTGGATAAATTGTGGATGATCCTATTTGTACCGCCTTCAATGCATAGAATTCATCATTCTATTAAAAAAGAGGAGTATAATTCAAATTACGGTGTAATTTTTTCATTATGGGACAAGCTTATCGGAACTTTTTTGACAGGAAAAGATGAAACTAAAATTGAAATAGGTCTTAACTATTGCAGGGATTTTAAAAAATTGGGTTTTTATCATCTTCTTGTAATGCCTTTCAAAATATCTTAAATTGTCTATAACTCTTTAAAAAGGCAAAAGAGAAATGTTTTTCAAGCTGTTTTTACTCTTTACGATTGTTCCAATAATCGAGCTTGCAATCCTTATCAAAGCAGGCACAATATTTGGTGTTTTCAACACCATTGCAATTGTTATTATTACTGCTATTGCAGGCGCATATTTAGTGAAACTTGAAGGACTTAATGTCTTATATCGAATTCAGGAAAATATCTCTAATGGTATTTTCCCTGCTGAAGAATTATTGGATGGACTGCTAATTTTTATAGCTGGGGCTCTTCTTCTTACTCCCGGATTTGTAACGGATATCCTCGGTTTTTTAATGGTCTTTCCTCCCACACGAAGAATTTTGAAAGAAATTATCAAAAAATATATCAAAACCCATTATTTCCCCTATGAAATTCTTTAAAAAAGGGGTCAAGTCTGCTTTTGGCTTTTCTTGGCATTTTCATAAACAGCAAATTCGCATCTTTCCCGAAGATTTAGATTATGCCCATGGCTTTTACTTAACTCTCCTTCAAGGAAATATATCAAGAAATGGGGAAGACAAGTCGTGGGATTTCCTGAATGAAAAATTTCCTGCCCCTTAAGGGAGATGCTTTACCTTTTTAAAAATTTAACATTCCGACCATCACATTTAACATTTTGTTTTGTAACTATCCTACCCAATTCTTGGTTGACAGGCAGGTTATAATTCCATAGAAGGATAAAAATTAAAATAATGAACAAATAAATTTAAGGAGAATTCAATGGAATCTACGAAAATAAAGATGGGGGATGAAATTATTGAAATTCCAAAACTTCCTTATGAATCAAAACTTGCGGGGATTTTAAGAGGTCTTCACACAATTTATGCGTTAACAATAGTTCGTCTTTATGAAAAATATGGTGATGGTGTACTCGAGGAAGCATCTAAAGTGTGGTATGAAATGGGGCTTCAAGCAGGTGAAGAGATAAAGAAGCTTGCAATGAAAAAAAGTGGAAAGACGGAGATGGGAATAGAAGAGTATTTCAGGTATGGCCCTTATTCGATTGAAGGAATGGGATTTTTTGATATAGGATTAGAGTTGAAATGCATTGAAGCGACAAAGGAAAAAGCTGTAGGTAGAATGATAAATTGCCCTTTTTTGAGGATATGGAAGTCCGCAGGAATCAAAGATGAAAAAATGATTGCAAAACTATGCAAAACTCTTTACCCCTTCGATGAGGCGTTCATAAAAGCCTTTAATCCAAAGATGAAGGTGCTCTATAGCTGTGATAAACCGGGATTTGAAGAGGGGAAGGATTATTGTCAGATTGAAATAGAACTAAAAGATGAATAATAAATATCATTTGCTGAATTTAATCAAAAGAAATGGCTGAGATTAAGGTTAGATTAAAGGAAAGAAGTTATAAGATACATATTGGACTTGGTATTGCTGACAAAAGCGGTGAAATAATTGAATCCTTTACTCCTCATAAAATACTCATAATCACGAATCCTTTAGTCTACAAGATAGCAGGCAAAAGAGTTGAGAACTCTTTAAAGAAAAAAAGACTGAAGTTTTCAACAGAAATAATTCCTGATGGTGAACGATATAAGACTCTTGCGACTGCCAAAAAACTTTACGATGTAATGGTAAGGGAAAAGATTGAAAGAGATTCTTTGATAATAGCTTTAGGAGGCGGAGTAATAGGTGATATTGCAGGTTTTGTTGCCGCTACTTATATGAGAGGAATACCTTTTGTTCAGATTCCTACTACTCTGTTAGCGCAGGTTGATGCAAGCATTGGAGGAAAGGTAGCAGTGAATCACAGCGCAGGGAAAAATCTTATAGGAGCTTTTTATCAACCTAAGGCGGTAATTTCAGATTGTGAGTTTTTGAAAACTCTAAATGAAAAGGAATATAAAAACGGACTTGCAGAGGTTATCAAGACAGCGGCGATTCTCGATGCTGATTTTTTTTCTTATATTGAGAAAAATTTAGAAAAAATTATGCAAAGAGATGAAAAATGCCTCTTTCATATGGTAAAAACTTCTTCATATCTCAAGGGAAAGGTTGTTGCCGAAGATGAAAGAGAAGGCGGAAGGAGAGCAATTCTCAATTATGGGCATACTTTTGGTCATGGCTTTGAAAAATTAGGAAATTATAGACGATTTAGTCATGGAGAAACCGTAATGGCAGGAATGATACTTGCTGTTTGGCTTGCCCTTCAATTAAAAGTATGCGATAAGGAGACTGCTCAAAGGCAGGAAGATTTGATTCGTAAAGTAGGTCTGGCGAAGGGTATATTTGATTTTGATGCGAGAGATTTAATTGAAGCAATGGAGCGGGATAAGAAGAAGAAAGCTGGAAAATTGCGTTTCATATTGACAAATAAAATCGGCTCTGCAATTATCAGCGATACTGCAAAAAGAAAAGATATTCTTTCAGTTCTAAAAAAGTTCACCAAATGACTAAAAAAGATATTCCTGTCAGTGACTTAAGCCTTCAGCTTGAAATTATAAAAAAAGGAGCTGTTGAAATAATTGAATTAGCTGAGCTTGAGTCTAAGCTAAAAAAGTCTATTGAAACGAAGAAGCCGCTCAACATAAAAGCAGGTTTTGACCCTACCTCTGCAGACCTTCATCTTGGACATACAGTGCTGATGAACAAACTTAAAGCATTTCAAGATTTGGGGCATAAGATTTTTTTTATTATAGGTGATTTTACTGCCCGTATAGGCGACCCCTCAGGAAGAAATGAGATGAGGAAGCCCCTGTCTGACGAAGAAATTATAGAGAATGCAAAAACATACAGCGAGCAGGCATTCAAGATTTTGGATAGAGAAAGGACAACGATAGTATATAACAGCTCATGGATGAATAAATTGACTCCTTCCGATTTTATCAAGTTGGCATCTAAGCATACCGTTGCTCGGATGCTCGAAAGAGACGATTTTAGCAAACGCTTTTCTGAAAATAAGCCAATCGGGATTCATGAGTTGTTCTATCCAATCATTCAAGGATATGATTCGGTTGCGATAGATGCTGATATTGAGATAGGTGGAACGGACCAAAAATTTAATCTTTTAGTAGGTAGAAATTTGCAGAGAATGATGGGAAAACCGCAGCAAACGGTTATTACGATGCCCATCCTTGAAGGGCTTGACGGGGTACAGAAAATGAGCAAAAGTTTGAACAACTATGTGGGTATTACTGAGCCGCCAAAGGAGATGTATGGGAAGATTATGTCCATAACGGATGAATTGATGCTTCGTTATTACGAACTTCTTACAGATATGAGGCAAAGCGAAATAGAAGAATTGAAATTGAAGATTAATAATGGTTCTCTTCATCCAATGGAAGCAAAACAACACTTGGCTTATATGATTGTTGCCCGTTTTCATAGTGAAAAAGACGCAAAATTTGCTGAAGAAGAATTTGTAAGACAATTTAGGGAAAGGAAGATTCCTCAGGCAATTGACGAAATAAAAGTAAAGTGTGACGATGGAGATATATGGATTTGCAGATTATTGAAGGAGATAAAAGCAGTATCTTCCACTTCAGAAGCAAGAAGGAAAATAACAGAAGGTGCTGTGAGAATAGAAGGCAATAAGATAAATGATGTCAATCTGTCTCTTCCGGCAAAAGGCAAGGTGTTGATTCAGGTTGGTAAAAAAAGATTTTATAGAGCTGATTTTGAAAACTAAATAGTGTAAAATAAAAAATAATATTTTTTTTGAAACCTTCGCAAAAGGAAGGATTTTAAATGAAAAAGATTGAAGCGATTATCAAACCCTTCAAATTAGATGAAGTAAAAGAAAATTTGGGAAAAATAGGAGTAAAAGGCATTACAGTTACTGAAGTAAAAGGATTTGGCAGACAAAAGGGTCATACAGAGCTTTATAGAGGCGCAGAGTATGTTGTGGATTTTCTTCCGAAGGTTAAAATTGAAATCGTGGCAAAGGATGAAATGGTAGATGAAATTGTAAATGTAATCACATCGTCTGCCCAAACAGGCAGAATCGGTGATGGGAAAATTTTCATCATTCCTGTGGAGGAAGCCGTTAGGATAAGGACAGGGGAAAAAGGGGAAAACGCCCTTTAGGAAATATGCTTTAATCAATTACAAAATTCTTTTAAAATCTCTTCTTTGTTTTCTGAAAGCATCAGTAATTCACCAATAAGAAAAGCCCTTACACCGCATTTTTCTAATCTTAAAATATCGTCTTTAGTCTTTATTCCACTTTCACTTACCACAATCCTGTCTGACGGAATATATTGAATCAATTTTTCAGTGACAGAAATATCCGTTTTGAGAGTATGTAGATTTCTATTGTTGATTCCTATTATCTTGGCACCTGCTTCAAGAGCCATATCTATCTCGCTCTTGTTATGTACCTCAACCAATGCATCCATACCCATAGATTCTGCTTTGAGTCTAAAATCTTCAAGCTGTCTAACAGTCAATTGAGAGGCAATTAGAAGAATGGCATCTGCTCTATATGCCCGAGATTCGTATATTTGATATTCATCTATTATAAAATCTTTTCTCAATATTGGTAGAATTGAACTTTTTGCGGCAAGATGAAGCATATTCAATGAGCCCTTGAAAAATTTTTCTTCTGTCAGCACAGAAATTGCAGCAGCGCCACCTCTTTCATATTCTTTTACGGTTTTTACAACATCGATATCTTCCGCAAGGTTTCCTGCGCTTGGTGATGCAGGTTTGATTTCAGCTATGATTCTAAATCTGCTCTTCTCAGAGGAGAGAGATGAAGAAAATCCAAAAAGAGGGTTGCATTTATCTATGAGCTTTTCAATTCCTTTTAGAGGGACTGCTTTCTTTCTCTTTTCTACCTCTAATCGCTTTGATTGAATAATATCTTCTATGACTTTCAACTGGATTATATAGCTATTCTATTTACAGGTTGAACAGTTTGTCGATGTACATCCACTGCAAGCGCTTCCTCCCGGCGATGAAGAGGTGAATTTATCTCCTGAAGCAAAACCGCATAATGACATCTTCTTTATTATATGCTCTCCATTGCACTTTGGACAGTGTATCTTGCTGTCTTTGGAAAGAAGCAGATACTCAAACTCTTCTTTACAATCCTGACATTCGTATTCATAAACTGGCATTTTTCTGCTCCTTTGTTTGCTCTATTTATTGGGAATGCTTTCCCAGTCTTCCAAAAATTTCCTGATTCCTTTTTCAGTGAGAGGATGATTAAACAGCTTGTTTATTACATCAGGTGGAATTGTTGCAACATCACAACCAGCCATTGCAACCTCTACTACATGAAGGGGATGGCGGATGCTTGCTGCAATTATTTTTGTTTCAAACCCATAATTATCGTAGATAATCCTTATTTGTCTAATAATTTCAACTCCTTCATGGCTTATGTCATCTAATCTTCCGATAAAAGGAGAAACATAGGTTGCACCTGCTTTTGCTGCAAGAAGGGCTTGCGATGGTGAAAAGATTAAAGTTACATTGGTTTTTATATTCTTGGATGAAAGTATTTTTACTGCCTTCATCCCCTCTTTCGTCATAGGTATCTTGATTACAATGTTTTTATGTATTTTTGAAAACTCTTCACCCTCTTTTACCATTCCTTCAGCATCACTGCTTACGGCTTCTGCACTAATGGGACCATCCACTTCTGCCGCTATCTCTTTTAAAACTTCATTGTAATTCCTTCCTTCTTTGGCAACTAAGGTTGGATTCGTGGTAACTCCATCTAAAATTCCTATGGCATTTGCTTCTTTTATTGCTGTTATGTTTGCAGTATCAATAAAAATTTCCATAAATTTATCTCCAAATAATTCAAGCTATTATACATTATTCTAAAAAATAATTAAGATAAAAGCCCTTCTATGTCAAGGACATTTAAATTCTACGAAATCGGCAATTTCATTACATTTCTTGACTTTTGGCGTCTCAGATTCATAATGACTTTAGTATTTCAACCTTATATTTTCCAATGGATGATTCATTAAAATATATCCGCGTAGCAGTGGAGTTTAATACAAGAAATTTGTATACCTACGCAATTTCCGAGGAATCGCTGGGCAAGATTAAAAGAGGAAGCAGAGTACTTGTCCCCTTTGGCAAAAGAGAGATAACGGGTTATGTTGAAGAGATTTTAGATAATAAAGATACAAATGGTTATCAAATCAAAGAAATATCCTTTGTAATAGATGAAGAACCTTTGATTTCTGATGATATGATAAGACTCTGCCATTGGGCATCTGAATATTTTTTGTCTCCTATTGCTTTTTTTTATCGTTGTGCATACCCCCCCGGAAGCAACTTTGCATCTTCACTTAAAATTGCAAAAAAGGAGGAGATAAAAGTTGATGAATATTTTCCTTTGCTTTCTGACAAAGAAAAAGAATTGTTGAATATTATTGAGGATAAGAAAGCGGTTACTGTGAAGAGTCTTAAAAAAAAGTATAACTTCAAAAATGTTTATACACTCATATCAAAGCTCAGAGAAAAAGGAATTATCGAAAGTTTCCAGAAAATCGGAAAGCCAAAAATATCAGAAAAATTGGCTACCATTATTTGCAGAGGAGAAAATTTTGATGAAGCTGAAAATAGGGCAAAATTGGGAAGCAATCAGTTAAAGCTCATTGAACTAATTAAAAAAGAGGAAAGAGTAGAATTTTCAATTGCATCAAAAATCACAGGAATTACACACAATTCCTTGAAAAGCTTGGAAAAAGCCGGATTTATTAAGACGGATAAGATACGGATTTATAGAAAACCGGATTATGAAATCAGCACAGAGCACGAAACTTCCTTAAAATTAACCTCCTATCAAGCTATTGCCTTTCAAAAAATTATTGAAGCTATTGATAAGGCAAAAAGTACTGTTTTTCTGCTCCATGGAATAACAGGCAGCGGGAAGACAGAGATTTATCTTCAGTTGATACAATATGTTTTATCAAAGGGAAAAAATGCTCTGCTTCTTGTCCCGGAGATTTCTCTTACTCCCCAGATGCTATCAAGATTTAGAGCTCGTTTCGGGGATAAAGTTGCGGTGCTTCATAGTTCACTTTCGTACGGTGAAAGGTATGACGAGTGGTATAGAATTTATAATGGAAAGGCACAAATTGTCATTGGGACTCGTTCAGCGGTCTTTGCTCCTATTGGAAATCTTGGCGTTGTAGTAATAGATGAAGAGCACGATGACTCTTATAAGCAGGAAGAGATTCCAAACTATGATGCAAGAGAGATAGCCCTCAAAAGAGCGGAATTCGAGTCAATTCCTGTTGTTTTGGGCTCTGCAAGCCCTTCTATTGAATCTTATTATAAAGCAAAAAAAGGAGAATACTGCATACTTTCTTTGCCTGAAAGAGCTACAGGGATTCCTCTGCCTATTGTCAAACTGATTGATATGAAACGGGAGAAGAATAAAGTCATATCTAAGGAGCTTAGAGAGACGATTCAGGAATCCTGCAGAAGAAGTGAGCAGGCAATTCTTTTTTTGAATAGAAGAGGATACAACCGAATCGTTCAATGTTATTCCTGTGGGGCTATATTGACATGCAGAGACTGTTCCGTTTCACTCGTTCTTCACCGCTCAGATAATTTGCTGCATTGCCATTATTGTGGTGCTCTTTCAAAAAAACCGCCTCTTTGTCCACTTTGTAAGAAAGAAAAATTAAAAGGCATAGGGATTGGCACAGAATCGCTTGAAGCTGAAATCAAAGAAATATTGAAGGGAAAGAGGGTTCAGCGTTTTGATAAAGATGCGTTGACAGGGAAAAAATCACTATCAGCAATATTAGAGACATTTAAAAAAGGGGAGATTGATGTCCTTGTAGGAACGCAGATGCTTTCACTTGGCCATGATTATCCAAATGTTACGCTGGTAGGCGTGATAGCTGCCGACCAAGAATTAAATTTTCCAGATTTTAGAGCTGCAGAAAGGGCTTTTCAGATTCTTCTTCAGGTTTCAGGAAGATGTGGAAGAAGCAATCTTCCGGGTATAAGTTTGATTCAAACCTATCAACCGGATAATTATGTCCTTGAAGCTTTGAAAAATCATGATTATGAATCCTTTTATGAAAAGGAGATATTGTTTAGGGAAAAATTCAAATATCCCCCCTTTTCAAAGCTTATAAATATTACTTTTTCAGGCATAAGGCAGGTAGAAGTAAAAAAAACTGCTCTTTCCTTCAAGTCGGTTTTGAAAGAAAAGATTTCTTCCAAAACAGTTCAAATTCTTGGCCCTGCAGAGCCATTGAGGTGGAAAATAAGGGGTAAATATAGGAGGCAAATTTTGATCAAATATACCGATGAGCCCCAAGCTGTAAAAAAGGCGCTGGATGAAATTTTGAAGAATGAATTTTCAAGAAAAAAAGGCGTAATGATTAGTATAGATGTAGACCCTGTGAATTTACTCTAAAAGAGCAAATGTGTGAATCAAGCTGAAAGCTTGTGAAGATTGTCTTCCAATTCTACGAAGGTGAAAGGTTTTAATATATAGGGGCAGGAAGAATTTTTTAAAAAATTGATAGTTTTATGATTTATAGTGTCGCCTGTAATGAAGAGGATTTTCTTTGCAAGGTTGGGGAATTCAGAGGATATTCGATTGTATAATTCCTCTCCTCCAATACCGGGCATACGAATATCGCTGATTATATAATCGAAGTTTTTGACTTTTTTGATAGTCTGAACTGCCTCTATGCCGTTTTTTGCTTCATAAACAAGATATTTTTTTCTGTTAAAATATTCCTTTACACATTCTCTAAGGTCATCTTCATCATCAACGATTAGAACACTTTTGGGTTTTTCTCTCTTAACGGGTGACTTAAATTCGATTATGTTGTCGTTATATTGAGTGTCTGATGAGGAAGACGGAAGTTCTATTATAAATTTTGCTCCTCCAGTCTCATTATTCTGCGCATAAATGTTTCCATTATGCTCCTTTATAATTCCATAGCTTATTGACAATCCCAATCCTGTTCCCTTGCCTACCTCTTTTGTTGTGAAGAAAGGATCGAAGATTTTGTGCAAAATGTTTTCTTTGATTCCTGTCCCATTGTCTGAAATGCATATTTGAATGAAATTTTTCTCTTTTTTTCTTATGAGAGATGAGGAAACATTTATTATCCCTCTCTCTCTTCCTGCATCGATTACTGAGTGTTCAGCATTGACTAAAAGATTCAATATTACTTGTTGAATTTGCAGAGGGTCCACTTCAACTTTGGGAAGATTTTCATCGAGGTTGATTACAACATTTACTTTCTTGGCTTCTAATTCATATTGTTGAAGTTCAATGCTCTTGTAAATAACTTCATTGATGTCTGTTTTTATTTTTTCAAGTTTCTTTTTTCTTGCAAAGGCAAGGAGGTTGCTGACAATTTTTGCGGCCCTTTCTGACTGAATCTTTATTCTTTCAACCTTGTATTTTAAAGATTCATCTATTTTCTCTTCCAAAAGGAGCTGAGAATAAGCATTGATTCCAGCCAGAGGATTATTTAATTCGTGTGCAACACCTGATACAAGCTGACCAATAGACGCCATTTTTTCCGCTTGTATCAATTGTTCTTTCAGATTCTTTTCTTCGGTTATATCGCGCGCAATATGTAAGGCGCCTTTGATAGAGCCGTCTTCATCAAATATAGGAGACACTGAAATCAGAAAATTTCTGTTATCGCTTTCATCTTTCATTTCACTTGTCTCAGTCTTTCCGCTTCTCATCATTTCTTTGTGGGGGCAATGTTCTCTACATGTTTTCGAGCGATACAATACATCGTAACATTTTTTTCCCACAAGCTCTCGAGGATGTTTATTCAGAAAATTAGCCAAACTTTTGTTTGCTTTGATGATAATATTATTTTGTCCAATAATGCAGATGTGGTCCTTCACTGAATCGAATGTGGCAACCCATTCCTCTTGTGATTTCTTTATTGTGTTGAATAGCTCGGAGTTTTCAATTGCCACTCCTATTTGTTCTGAAATTGGTTTGAGAAGTTTGAAATCCTGTTCTGAATATGAGTTTTTCTTTTTATGATAAAAATTCATTGTCCCAACTTTTTTACCTTTGCTCCAAACAGGAAAAATGAGATAGGAGAAGATACCATTGTTTAAACATGGAACATCTTCTGCAAAACAATGTTCTTTGGAAGTATCTTTTCTAATATAAGGATGTCCTGTATCTAAGACTATGTCTATCGATGTATTTTCCCTATCAAAGGAATTAGAATCTACTTTATAGAAAGGAAGTTTTTTGGTTGCGCCTAATACTTTTATTTTCTTCCTTTCTTTTTCATGAGGCAATGTGATTGAAAAAATATCAAAATCAATTACTCCTTTGATTTCTCTTTCTAATTCTTTGAAACTTTCGCTCAAATCAAGGCTTGAAGCAAGTATTCTTGTAATTTTGAATATGGACGAAAGCTCTGTTTCGCTTTGCTTAAGAGACTCCAATAGGTGTGTGTTTAAAAGGCTTATAGATAAATTTTGACATAGAAATTCGATATATTTTATATTTTTTTCCCTGAATGATTCTTTTTCCTCTGATAAAAGCGTTATAAACCCAATTAACTTCTTTTCGCTTTTAAGTGGAGAATATAGAAGAGTGCATTTCTTTTCAGATACCAAAAAAATGTCTTCTGCATATGTTTTGGAAGAATCAGCCAATACTTCTCTTACTATTGAAGTATTTTGATTCATAAAGTCGCAGAAATATGTTTGTTCTATTCGTATCTTTGAATTATTTGGAAATCTGAAAGTATTGCCTTTATTGTCAAAAGAATAAAATTTGACGGCTTCAGTTAGTGAATCGTCAAATATTAACAGGCACCCCCTTTTGAAATGCACAAGGCGTGAAATATATTTTGCAAAATTATCTATTTGCTCTTTTATATTGGAACTTTGGCTTAGCGAATTGAGAAAAAGATTTAAATATTCAAGTCCCTTCTTTTGTTTTGTTATTCTGTCCTCTCTTTGTGAAAATTCCTCATAGAGTTTGTCGATTCTTTCTTCTATTACCTTGTGGTCATTGAGGATTTTATATTCTTTATGTTTGCTGTAGCTGTTGTTGCGGATATTATCGATTTTTTCACAAATATTTTTCAGAGACCTTTTTTCTCTAATATAAAATATTCCGCATAGGCAAAAGATTAATATCAACAGATATAGATTTTTGAGAATTACCTTTTTCAAGATTTCATTTTTAATTGAGTCAGAGATGATTTTTTGTGGAAATTCGAAGGAAAATACATAGGGAATGAGCTTTTCCTTCCCATTGAAATTTACTGGAAGCGATACATCAAAACTAATTTTGGCATATTTTGTTACGACAGGATTTGAAAAATTTTTGATACCCTTGCTTTTATGTATATCTGCCTTTCTGCTTTCTTTTTCTTCTGAATAGAATGGATAGCTGTATAAAAAGCGCAGAGATTCGTTTTCCCGTGAGTGGACAGTAATTGTTATTGATTCCTTTAATTTATCATAGAGCCCATTGTATTTTTGATTTAAAAATTTTGAATGACAGAGGTCACATCTATTGAAGTTGGAAAGTTGAAAATAAAGTTTTTCTTTAGCTTTTGAATCCTTATTTATAGATTGTATTTCGTTGAGAGCAGGATTTATGAAAAAAGCAAGGAAATGATTCTGAAGTTCTATGATGAGATTTCTTTTTGAAAGGTTGTATTCTTTATATCCTTCCAATGAGGATAGAATAAAGAAAATTATTGTTATACAAATACTTACTTTAAAAAATTGATTAGTTCTTCTTTTATCCTTTTTATGATTTTTTGAATTCATATTCCAAATATGTTTTTACAGATTATTTATTCTCGGAAAAATTCCTGATTTTTAGAGAAATTTTATAAAAAAATATTCTTTGTCTTGACTTGATTTGTTGATTGACTATCTATTAAAAAGTTAAAAAAATTTAATATCGGTGAATTGAAAATGGAATACCATAAGGATTTGATAATCATTGGCGCAGGTCCCTCAGGTTTGATGGCAGCTGCGACTTCATCTAAACTTGGACTTACCTCTTATCTGATCGAAAAGAAATCGAAAATTGACACTTACAAACGCTCCTGTTGCTCAATGATTCTGACTGAACCGGGGATGCACGGGGAGTATCTGGCTTTTGAAAATGATAGAATATGCTTTTTGAAGAATGATTTTTCAGTGAAATATACGGGCGCTTATACTGATTTATGGCAAAGTATAAGGATATCTCCCTCTGGCAATACTCTGCGTCTTGGCAGGAAGGCTTTCCCTGTTGCCAAAGTTATAAATAAAGCCCAGCTTTTAAGAAATCTTCTTGATGAAATCGATGAATCATTAGTTGAAATTCTGACTTCAACTGTAGCAGGCAATCTCGAAGAGGAAGATGATGGTGTTATTGTCAGTGTTGTCGAAAAGGGCAGAAGATTCAAATTGAGGGCTAAGCTTTGTCTTGTGTGTGATGGTGTAAATTCACACATTGTTGATATTTTGGGATTGAATAGAAATAGGAAACATTTCTTTACCTCAAAGGTGGTATCTTATGTTTTGGACAAAACGAAGATCCCCTACCCCAATTCGTGGATAACATTTATGGGCCGTTCTGCATCGCCTACAGGGGCTATATATATGCTTCCAAAGCCGATAGGAGAAGATGGCAAAATACTTTATGAGATTAGTCAGGGATTGCCGTTGATTGGTGAGAAAAACTATAGCGCAAAGGCACTTCTCGATAATTTTATAGAGAATAGCCATTTCAGTGAATGGTTTGAAGATGCGGAGATAATTGATGTGCATGGTACCACACATATTATGCGTTCTCCAATTAGAAAACCTTTTTTGAAAAGAACTATCTTTGTAGGAGATAGCGCTGCTTTTATGGAGGTCGATAATCAGGGAGCTTTAATGTGCGGTTTCAATGCGGCAAAAGCGGCTCAGAAGGAATTGGAAGGAGAGAAGGGATTTGATGAATATTATCAGTTTTGGAATACTCATTTTGAATTTAACGACGAATCTCTTTTAAGCCCCATTATTAAAGGGTTTGGTTTCAGTGCGTTTTCTGATGATGAGATCGATTATCTTTTTTCTCTTACACAGGACACTTTATACAGCGGTTATGTCAACCATTTTACTGTTGGGCGAGTTATCCTAAATATATTCTTGGAAAAACTTCCCCAAATTGAAAAAGAAAAGCCGGAAATTGCGAAAAAATTGAAGTCTTTCGTTGAGAAAATCAATAGTTAATGAAGATTGTTATTTTTCATAATCAGCCGCATTGACATTTCTTCTGCAAAATTGGTAACCTTTTTTAAAGGCATCACATTATGCCCCAATAAACGGCTTCTGCAGATTTCTCTTATCATACCAAACATTGCCCGCACAACAAGGTCTTCATCGATACTGGAGTCAAAAATACCGGATTCTTTTCCTTCCTTTATTATCTTCTTTGTCGTTTCATAGATTATTCCTGTCTGACCGTATTCAGGCCTCATTAGGGCATCCACCTTTTCAGGAAGCTCTTGAAATACGATTTTGAAGAGTGTTTTATTTGCTTCGATTTCCCGAAAGTGAAACTCGATTATCTTTTTGATTTTTTCATTAGGAGTTTTACATTTTCCAATTGATTTTAAAAATTTACCGACAAAGCCTTTCATCTTTTGCTCAAAGGCGCGAAGAAAGAGCTCTTCCTTGCTCCTAAAATAATGATAAATTGTTCCTTCCCCAACATTTGCATCACGGGCAAGGTCAGCTGTTCGGGTTTCATGGAAACCTTTTTCAGCAAACAATTTCAAGGCACTATCGATTATCTTTTCCTTTTTTGGCTTCAATTGAATTATCCGATTTTTTAAAAGTTGAACAAAACATATCCATTATTCAGATTTAAAAGTCAAGAAATTAGTTAATATATCAATGAGATATAAAATATTCTGTTTGTATCTTATTATCATATATTAAGGGGTATAATTTCAATTGAAAATATTACAAAGATTTGTATAGTGGAAACATTATTTACATAAATCTTATGAGAAAAAAGGAGATTACAAATTTATGGGAGAAGG